>NZ_JBHXNW010000197.1:0-1036 GCF_042717365.1 Streptomyces sp. NPDC058534 | reverse complement strand
CGGATCGGGCGGTGGTGGTCGCGGGATCGCGTGAGGAGCTGCTGACGGGTCTCGGCGCGCTGGCGCGCGGCGAGTCGGACGCGACGCTGTTCAAGAGCCTTGTCCCGGGTGGGGGCAGTGGTCCGGGCCGTTCGGTGTTCGTGTTCCCGGGGCAGGGTGCTCAGTGGGTGGGCATGGGGCGTGAACTGCTCGATTCCTCCCAGGTGTTCGCGGATCGGGTTGCCGCGTGCGAGCTGGCGTTGTCTCCGTTCGTGGACTGGTCGCTGACGGATGTGCTGCGGGGTGATGCCGATTCGGCGTTGCTGGAGCGGGTGGATGTGATCCAGCCGGCGAGTTTCGCGGTGATGGTGTCGCTCGCGGAGGTGTGGCGTTCGGCGGGTGTGGTTCCGGACGCGGTCCTGGGCCATTCGCAGGGTGAGATTGCTGCGGCGTGTGTGGCGGGTGCGCTGTCGCTTGAGGACGCGGCGCGTGTGGTGGCTCTGCGGAGCCAGGCCATCGGCCGGGTTCTGTCGGGTGGTGGCGGGATGGCGTCGGTCGCCCTGTCGGAGGCCGAGGTCCGTGACCTGCTGGTCGAGGGTGTGGAGGTCGCGGCCGTCAACGGCCCCACCTCTGTGGTGATCGCGGGTGACGCGGAGGGGCTGGACGGTCTGCTGACTGTTCTGGAGGGCCAGGGTGTGCGGGTGCGGCGGGTCGCGGTGGACTACGCGTCTCACACCCGTCACGTCGAGGCGGTCGAGGAGGTCCTCGCGGCCGAGCTCGCGGGTGTGACGGCGCTGGCTCCGGAGATTCCTTTCTTCTCGTCCGTCGACGGCACCTGGATCGAGGACGCGGGTGTCGTCGACAGCACGTACTGGTACCGGAACCTGCGGCAGACCGTGGGCTTCGGGCCCGCCGTTCGTGCGCTGATCGGTGCGGGCTTCGGAGTGTTCGTCGAGGTCAGCTCCCACCCCGTCCTCCTCCAGCCCGTCTCCGAGATCGCCGACGCGGCGGATGTCCCGCCGGTGCTCGTGGGCTCCCTGCGCCGTGGTGAGGGCGG
>NZ_JBHXNW010000196.1:0-1072 GCF_042717365.1 Streptomyces sp. NPDC058534 | reverse complement strand
CCGTCCAGGCGCCGCCCGAGAGCCGGGTGACGCTCCCCGACGGCCGGACTGTCACTGTCATCGCTCAGCTGCGCCACGACGGCGGCAAGCTGCCGCTCCCCGACCACCTCGAAGTGCAGCTCACCTAGGAGGCCGCCGTGCAGTACACCCGCTTCAGGTTCGACGGCCGCCGCCAGTGGACCGCGCGCGGCCGGCGCATGGCCTCCGAGGGGCTGCGCCGAGGCCTGGAACACGTCCTCGCCGAGTCCCGGAAGATCGTCCCCTTGGACGAGGGCACCCTGGAGCGGTCGGGGAAGGTCGACGTGGACGGCCTGGAAGGGTCGATCTCGTACGACACGGTGTACGCCCGAAGGCAGCACGAGGAGCTGACCTGGCGGCACCTGCCCGGCCGGACAGCCAAGTACCTGGAACGGCCGATGAACTCGGAGCGTTCGGTGGTGCTGCGGATGATGTCGGTGCCGCTCAGGAGGTGGCTGCGTGGCTGACCTCCTGGACGGCCTGGCCCAGCACCTCGCGGGCAAAGGCCTCGTCACCTACGCCCCGGACGCCGTCGGCGGGGACTGCTTCATCGACGGCATGCCCTCCACCCCCAGCGAAGCGGTCGCTCTCACCAGCTACGACGACGCGGTGGAGCCCGACAGCCTCCTCGGCTACGACGAGCCGCGCGTCCAGGTCCGCGTGCGCGGCACGCGCGATCCTCGGGTGTCCCGGCAGCGCTGCAAGTCCATCCGCAACGAGCTGATCGGCCTCGGCCCGGTCGCCCTCCCCGACGGCACGGAACTGATCCTCGCCGTGCCCCTCGGCAGCGGCCCCTCGTCGATCGGCGCCGACGAGAACGGCTGGCACGAGCACGTGGCGAACTTCCGGATGGAGATCCGCAACGTCTCCCCGCACCGCGTCTGACCTCTCCCCTCCCGTCCTGTAGCCCGCGCGATTGGCCGCTGCGGGCAGTAAGCCATGCCCAAGGAGCAGCCATGCCGAAGTACAACGCCCGCGACGTCGTCTTCGAGATCGAGGACCCCGACACCCCGGACACGTGGGTGCGGATCGAGGGGATCAACACCTTCACCAA
>NZ_JBHXNW010000195.1:0-1148 GCF_042717365.1 Streptomyces sp. NPDC058534 | reverse complement strand
TCGCTACGGCTTCCCCACTCGGGTTAACCTCGCAACACACCGCAAACTCGCAGGCTCATTCTTCAAAAGGCACGCAGTCACGAGACACCAAGCAAGCTTGATGTCCGACGCTCCCACGGCTTGTAGGCACACGGTTTCAGGTACTATTTCACTCCGCTCCCGCGGTACTTTTCACCATTCCCTCACGGTACTATCCGCTATCGGTCACCAGGGAATATTTAGGCTTAGCGGGTGGTCCCGCCAGATTCACACGGGATTTCTCGGGCCCCGTGCTACTTGGGTGTCTCTCAAACGAGCCGCTGATGTTTCGACTACGGGGGTCTTACCCTCTACGCCGGACCTTTCGCATGTCCTTCGCCTACATCAACGGTTTCTGACTCGTCCCACGGCCGGCAGACCGTGAAAGAGAGATCCCACAACCCCGCACACGCAACCCCTGCCGGGTCTCACACGTATACGGTTTGGCCTCATCCGGTTTCGCTCGCCACTACTCCCGGAATCACGGTTGTTTTCTCTTCCTGCGGGTACTGAGATGTTTCACTTCCCCGCGTTCCCTCCACACTGCCTATGTGTTCAGCAGCGGGTGACAGCCCATGACGACTGCCGGGTTTCCCCATTCGGAAACCCCCGGATCAAAGCCTGGTTGACGACTCCCCGGGGACTATCGTGGCCTCCCACGTCCTTCATCGGTTCCTGGTGCCAAGGCATCCACCGTGCGCCCTTAAAAACTTGGCCACAGATGCTCGCGTCCACTGTGCAGTTCTCAAACAACGACCAACCACCCATCACCCCGAGATCAACATCCCGAGTGCACTGGGGCCGGCAACTGAGGGTTCATTCCCTCAGATACCCAACAGCGTGCCCGGCACAGTTCCCTCTCCAGACTCACGTTCCACGCCGAAGCAGTACTAGTGATCCTTCAAGTCGACCGTGCCGAATAGTCAACGTTCCACCCATGAGCAACCGTGCAGGACGTTTGCCTGCAGTCGGCTATTGCTCCTTAGAAAGGAGGTGATCCAGCCGCACCTTCCGGTACGGCTACCTTGTTACGACTTCGTCCCAATCGCCAGTCCCACCTTCGACAGCTCCCTCCCACAAGGGGTTGGGCCACCGGCTTCGGGTGTTACCGACTTTCGTGACGTGACGGG
>NZ_JBHXNW010000194.1:0-1236 GCF_042717365.1 Streptomyces sp. NPDC058534 | reverse complement strand
CGTCACCGGGTCCACCACACCCAGCAACGACGGCACCACACTCGCCACCCCCACCCCCTCCCGCACCACCAACTCCGCCAACAACCCCACATCCACCCGCTCCGCCTCCGACGCCACCACCAGCCGCCCACCCGACGCCAACGTCACCGCAACATCCAGCACCGAACCGTCAAACCCAAACGACGCAAACTGCAACACCCCCACCCCAGGACCCGCACCCAACACCGGACCCAAAGCAGCCACCAAACCCACCACCGCCCCCTGCGACACCACCACACCCTTCGGCACACCCGACGACCCCGACGTAAACATCACATACGCCGCCACACCAGGACCAGCACCCACCGCTGGACCCACCACCGGCGCAGAAGCCGCCCCCGGATCATCCAGACACACCACCGGCACACCCAAACCACCCGGCAACCCACCACTCAACTCCCGGACCGTCACCACACACACCGGCCCCGCCTCCCCCAACACCACACCCACCCGCTCCACCGGATACGACGGATCAACAAACACATACGCACCCCCCGCCTTCCACACACCCAACAACGCCACCACCACATCCACCGACCGCCCCAACACCACCCCCACCACCGACTCCACACCCACACCCCGACCAGCCAACACCCCCGCCAACCGCGACGCCCGCTCATCCAACTGGCCGTACGTCAGACTCTCCTCACCACACACCACCGCCACCGCACCCCGATCTCGCACCACCTGCCGCTCGAACAACTCCACCCACGTCACACCCGGCACCGGCACAACACCGTCATTCCAGCCGTCCACCACCTGATACCGCTCCACCTCCGACAACACCTCAACCTGCCCCACCCGCACCTGCGGATCCTCAACCACGACCGACAGGACCCTCACCAACCACCGACCGACCCGCTCCACCGTCCCCGCATCAAACAGATCCACCGACCCCGTCACCGACCCCCGCAACCCCGCCGGACGACCCTCACCACCAACCACCTCACCCAACGACACATCGAGATCAAACTTCGCTGCCGCCAGCTGTACCCCCACCGGCGCCACACGCACACCCGGCAACTCCAGACCCGCCCCATCGACGTTCTGAAGAGTGAGCATCACCTGGAACAGCGGATGCCGCGCCAGCGACCGGTCCGGCGCCAGCACCTCCACCAACCGCTCGAACGGCACCTCCTGATGCTCCAAAGCCGCCAAGCTTGTCTCCCGCACCCGCCCCAGCAGCTCACCGAACGT
>NZ_JBHXNW010000193.1:0-1247 GCF_042717365.1 Streptomyces sp. NPDC058534 | reverse complement strand
CTGCGCCTGGCCCTGCACCGGCGGACCATCGTGGCCGCGGTCCTGGCCACCTGGCCCGCCGACCCGCACCGGCGCACCGGGGCGGAGTGGGCGGCGTTGCGGGCTGTGCTCCCGGCGGGGGTGCCGGGGGCGGAGATCCGTAACCGGACCCGGCAGATCCGCGCCCACCTGGCCGGGCACGGGCACCTGCCCGCCTCACTGTGCACCCTGGAGGAACCGCCGCGGATCGCCCCGCAGGTACTGCTCGCGGCGATGGACCGCCAACAGGCCGCCCTGGAACGGGTGGATGCGGCCAGCGCCCGGCTGCGGGTCAAACTGCCCTTGTGCGCGGCACCCGCTACGGGCCGTGACTGGGCCTGGCACACCCTGGACCTCCGCCTGCCCGCCACCGTCGAGTGGGATGCGGTGCTGCACATGCCGACGCTGCGGCCCACCCGCACCGATCGAATCGCCGTCGACCTGCCGCACTCCCGGCCCGCCCCCACCCTCAAGGCGGCCGGGCATGGGGTGGGGCTCGGTTTCGACTGGGGAGTGAACACCCTGCTCACCGGCACCCTGGGCCGCCTCACCCACCAGGAAAGCCGGGAAGGCAAAGGCCGAGGAGGTGGCCGGGGCAGCGGCCGGCGGGTGGTCACCGACGGACGTGCCCTGGTCTTCGACGCCACCGCCGTCAGCGCGAAACTCCACCGGCTGCGCGGCGTCCGCGAGCACCTCGCAGCCAAACGCGATCACTGCCAGGCGTTGGCGGACGGTCTCGGCTCCCCACACGCCGACTGGGCCCTACACGCCGCCCGCGCGACGGTGCTGGCGGTGGAACACGCCCGGGTATGTGCCCGCATCCGGCACCTCAACGATGCGCTCGCCTGGGCGGCGGCCCGCTGGGCCGTCGACCAGGCCACCGCCCTGGGCGCATCCGTCATCTACCTCGAAGACCTCGCCACCCTGGAGGCCCGCGGCCGCCGCAAAGGTAATGCCCGGCTGTCCGGGCAGGTCCGCGGCACCGTCACCGAAGCGATGCGGCACCTGGGCGCGAAAGCCGGCATCGTGGTGGTCACCGTGCCCGCCCGCGGCACCTCCCGCCTCTGCCCCACCTGCCTCAACCCGCTGACCCACCACCCCGCCCCCGACCGGCTCACCGAGCGGGGCTGGAAGTGGGCCCACTGCACCGGTTGCGGGCTGTCACTGGACCGGGACCACGCCGCCGCCCGCCGGATCGTCTCCCGCGGCCTCCTCGCCCAAACCCACAC
>NZ_JBHXNW010000192.1:0-1323 GCF_042717365.1 Streptomyces sp. NPDC058534 | reverse complement strand
CCCTCGGCCTATTAGTACCGGTCACCTCCACACCTCACGGTGCTTCCAGATCCGGCCTATCAACCCAGTCGTCTACTGGGAGCCTTACCCCATCAAGTGGGTGGGAGTCCTCATCTCGAAGCAGGCTTCCCGCTTAGATGCTTTCAGCGGTTATCCCTCCCGAACGTAGCCAACCAGCCATGCCCTTGGCAGGACAACTGGCACACCAGAGGTTCGTCCGTCCCGGTCCTCTCGTACTAGGGACAGCCCTTCTCAAGACTCCTACGCGCACAGCGGATAGGGACCGAACTGTCTCACGACGTTCTAAACCCAGCTCGCGTACCGCTTTAATGGGCGAACAGCCCAACCCTTGGGACCGACTCCAGCCCCAGGATGCGACGAGCCGACATCGAGGTGCCAAACCATCCCGTCGATATGGACTCTTGGGGAAGATCAGCCTGTTATCCCCGGGGTACCTTTTATCCGTTGAGCGACGGCGCTTCCACAAGCCACCGCCGGATCACTAGTCCCGACTTTCGTCCCTGCTCGACCCGTCGGTCTCACAGTCAAGCTCCCTTGTGCACTTACACTCAACACCTGATTGCCAACCAGGCTGAGGGAACCTTTGGGCGCCTCCGTTACTCTTTAGGAGGCAACCGCCCCAGTTAAACTACCCATCAGACACTGTCCCTGATCCGGATCACGGACCCAGGTTAGACATCCAGCACGACCAGACTGGTATTTCAACGACGACTCCACCCACACTGGCGTGCGAGTTTCAAAGTCTCCCAGCTATCCTACACAAGCCGAACCGAACACCAATATCAAACTGTAGTAAAGGTCCCGGGGTCTTTCCGTCCTGCTGCGCGAAACGAGCATCTTTACTCGTAGTGCAATTTCACCGGGCCTATGGTTGAGACAGTCGAGAAGTCGTTACGCCATTCGTGCAGGTCGGAACTTACCCGACAAGGAATTTCGCTACCTTAGGATGGTTATAGTTACCACCGCCGTTTACTGGCGCTTAAGTTCTCAGCTTCGCCCCACCGAAATGGAGCTAACCGGTCCCCTTAACGTTCCAGCACCGGGCAGGCGTCAGTCCGTATACATCGCCTTACGGCTTCGCACGGACCTGTGTTTTTAGTAAACAGTCGCTTCTCGCTGGTCTCTGCGGCCACCCCCAGCTCAGAGTGCAAGACTCGTCACCGGGTGTGGCCCCCCTTCTCCCGAAGTTACGGGGGCATTTTGCCGAGTTCCTTAACCATAGTTCACCCGAACGCCTCGGTATTCTCTACCTGACCACCTGAGTCGGTTTAGGGTACGGGCCGCCATGAAACTCGCTAGAGG
>NZ_JBHXNW010000191.1:0-1410 GCF_042717365.1 Streptomyces sp. NPDC058534 | reverse complement strand
ACGCCTGGACCCTCGGACACCCCGTCACCCCCACCACCCACGACGGGCCGACCACCGACCTGCCCACCTACCCCTTCCAGCACCGCGCCTACTGGATCAGCACCACCGCCCCCGAGGCCGCCGCCCCGGCTGACGCGACGGAGGCGCGGTTCTGGCAGGTGGTGGAGGAGGGCGCGCCCGATCAGGTGGCCGGGATGCTCGGCACCCGCGACGACGCGACGCTGGCGGACCTCGTTCCCGCGCTCGCCGCCTGGCGCCGTGAGCGCCGCACCCGATCGCGCGCGGAGTCCTGGCGTTACCGCCTCGACTGGCGGCCCGTCACGCTGCCCGAGGCCGCGCTCTCCAGGACGTGGCTGGCTGTGCTGCCCCCGCACGGCGGCGGGGAGGCGGAGAACGCCGTGCTGGGCGCGGTGGAGCAGGCCGGCGCCCGCGTCGTGCGCGTCCGTGCCTCCGGCAAGCGGGACGAGCTCGCGGCGGCTCTGCGCGAGTCCGCCGGCGAGTCCCAGCTCGCCGGGACGCTCTCCCTGCTCGCCGACACCGAGTCCTCCCTGGTTCTCCTCCAGGCGCTCGCCGACGCTCGGCTGGGCGGGCGGATCTGGTTCCTGACCCGGGGGGCGGTCTCCACCGGTGACTCCGACCCGATCCGGCACCCCGAGCGGGCCGAACTGTGGGGACTGGGCCGGGTCGCCGCACTCGAATACCCCGACAACTGGGGCGGGTTGATCGACGTCCCGGCGACGCCGAGCACGCCGGACGAGCTGGCGGCGCTGCCTCGCATCCTGGGCGGCCGGGGCGATGAGGACCAGCTGGCGGTGCGCGGCGCGGGCACGTTCGCCTGCCGCCTCGTTCCCGCCCCGCCGCCCGCCCGCCCCGCCGCGGCGGCGTTCCGGCCCCACGGCACCGTGCTCGTCACCGGCGGCGCCAGCCCCACCGCGCTCGCCGTCGCCCGCTGGCTGGCCGAGAACGGCGCGGAACGCCTCCTCCTCACCGCCACCCCCGCGACCGGACTCCCCACCCCCGCCGAACTCTCCGGTCTTGGCGCCGACATCACCATCGCCGAGTGCGCCCCCGCCGACCGCGAGACACTGGCCCGCCTGCTGGACGCGATCCCCGCCGACGCGCCGCTGACCGCCGTCGTTCACGCCGACGAGCTGCTGGACGAGGGCACGATCGAGGCGTTCACGCCCGAGCGCCTGCGGGCGGTGCTGGCGGCCAAGGCGACCGCCGCGCGGCACCTGCACGAGCTGACGAAGGACCGCGGCCTCGCGGCGTTCGTCCTCTTCTCCTCCTTCACCGGCTCCCTCGGCGGCGGGGGGGGGCGCCGGGCCCACCCCCCCCCCCCCCCCCCCCCCCCCCCCCCCCCCCCCCCCCCCCCCCCCCCGGGGCGGCCCCCCCCCCCCCCCCGCCCGG
>NZ_JBHXNW010000190.1:0-1428 GCF_042717365.1 Streptomyces sp. NPDC058534 | reverse complement strand
GGTGTCTGTGACGGTGTTGGTGGTTTCGGGGACGATGTAGGCGATCAGGCGGGTGTCTCCGGGAGTGTCCTCACGGGCGACGACTGCCGCCTGGGCCACCGCCGGATGCGCGGTCAGGACCGCCGCGATCTCCCCGGGTTCGATCCGGTGCCCCCGCACCTTCACCTGATCATCCGCCCGCCCCGCGAACACCAGCCGCCCGTCCGCGGTCCACCGCGCCAGATCCCCCGTCCGATACATCCGCTCACCCACACCCCCGAACGGACACGCCACAAACCGCTCCCCCGTCAGCCCCGGCCGCCGAAGATACCCACGCGCCAGACCATCACCAGCCACATACAACTCACCCACCACCCCCGGCGGCACCGGCTCCAACGACCCGTCCAGCACAAACACCCGGGTACTGAACACCGGCCCACCGATCAACACCTCACCCGCATCCGCATCACACCGCCACAACGTGGCATCCACCGTCGTCTCCGTCGGCCCATACGAATTGAACATCACCCGCCCCCGCGACCACCGCGCCATCACCTCCGGCGGACACTCCTCACCCGCCGACACCACCACCACACCCGCACCCACATCCCCCTCGTCCAACAACGCCAACACCCCCGGCGGCAACGTCACATGCGTCACCCCCTCCCGCGCCAAAAACACCGCCAACTGCCGCCCCAACCTCTCCTCCTCCGGCACCACCACCAACGCCGCACCCGTCAACAACGCCATCGACCACTCCCACCCGAACGTGTCAAAACCCGCCGACGCAAACTGCGCCACCCGACACCCCGGACCCACACCCAACAACCCACGATGACCCGCCACCAGACCCGCAAACCCCCCATGCGACACCACCACACCCTTCGGCACCCCCGACGACCCCGACGTATACAACACATACGCCGCACCACCAGCACCCACCACCACCGGATCCAACACCGGCCCCACCACAAGCCCCGCATCACCCACATCCACCACCGGCACCCCAACCGGCACCCCAGCCGCCTCCGCACCACTCGTCACCACACACACCGGCCCCGCATCCGCCACCATCCACGCCCTCCGCTCCACCGGATACGACGGATCCAGCAACAAATACGCACCCCCCGCCCGCAACACCCCCAACAACGCCACCACCAAATCAACCGACCGCTCCAACAACACCCCCACCACCGACTCCGCACCCACACCCCGACCCGCCAACACCCCCGCCAACCGACCCGACCGCTCATCCAACTCCCCATACGACAAACACTCACCCCCACACACCACAGCCACCGCACCCGGATCCCGCACCACCCACTCCGCAAACAACTCCACCACCGAACCCACCAACCCCACCACAGGCGAGCCATTCCACTCCACGATCATCCGCTCGCGAACGAGCGGTGACACCACTGCGACCTCACCCAGAGGTGTCTCCGGCGC
>NZ_JBHXNW010000189.1:0-1451 GCF_042717365.1 Streptomyces sp. NPDC058534 | reverse complement strand
TGACGTTGTGTGCGACGCAGTGGGTGGTGGGGGATGTGGGGTTGGTGCCGGGGGTGTTGCCGATTGGCCGGCCGTTGGAGAACACGCGGGTGTATCTGCTTGATGATGGTCTGTCGCCGGTGCCGCCTGGGGTTGCCGGGGAGTTGTATGTGGCGGGTACGGGTGTGGCCCGCGGCTATCACGGGCGGCCTGGGTTGACGGCGGAGCGGTTCGTGGCGTGCCCGTTCGGCGAGCCGGGTGAGCGGATGTATCGGACGGGGGATCTGGCTCGGTGGACGGCGGACGGGCAGTTGGTGTTCGTGGGCCGGGCGGATGATCAGGTGAAGGTGCGTGGGTTCCGGGTGGAGCCGGGTGAGGTGGAGGCGGTTCTGGCGGCGCATCCTGGGGTGGGTCAGGCGGTGGTGGTCGCTCGTGAGGATGCTCCGGGGGACAAGCGACTGGTCGCCTATGTCGTTCCCGAGGGCGAGGCCGAGGGCTCGGGCTCAGGCGTGGGCGGCGTGGACGGCCGACTGAGCGCTGAGCTACGTGCCTCGGTCGGCGAACAGCTGCCGGAATACATGGTGCCTGCGGTGGTGGTCGAGCTGACCAGGCTGCCGCTGACCGGGAACGGGAAGGTGGACCGGGCGGCGTTGCCGGCGCCGGAGTACGCGCTGGCCGGAGGGGGGCGTGAAGCCACCACGGAGGAGGAGCGGATCCTCTGCGAGATCTTCGCCGAGGTCCTGGGCCTGGACACGGTGGGCCCTGAGGACGACTTCTTCGAACTGGGGGGCCACTCCCTCCTTGTCACGCGATTGGTGAGCCGCATTCGTTCGAGGCTGGGTGTCGAAGCCGGTATCTGGCTCCTGTTCGAGGTTCCGACTCCCGCCAGGCTGGCGCTCCGGATCGCGGAGGCGGCTCCGGCGCGGGTGGGGTTGGTGCGGTGGGAGCGGCCTGAGCGGGTGGCGTTGTCGTTTGCTCAGCGGCGGTTGTGGTTCCTGGCGCAGTTGGAGGGGCCGAGCGCGACGTACAACATGCCGGTCGCGCTCCGGCTGGAGGGCGAGCTGGATGTTGCTGCGCTGCGAGCGGCGCTGAATGACGTTGTCGTCCGGCATGAGGTGCTGCGGACTGTGTTCCCGGTGGTGGATGGGGAGCCGTATCAGGAGGTGTTGGCGCCTTCAGAGGTGGGTGAGGTGCTTCGGGTCGCGCGGGCCGCCGAGGGTGAGGTGGCGGGTCTGGTGGCGGAGGAGACCGAGCGTGGGTTTGATCTCGGGGTTGAGGTGCCGTTGCGGGTGTTGTTGGTTGAGGTCGGTGTGGGTGTGCACGTCCTGGTGGTGGTGGTGCATCACGTTGCGGGGGATGGATGGTCGATGGGGCCGTTGGCGCGGGACATCTCGGTCGCGTACGCCGCTCGGTGTGACGGTCGTGCGCCCGGTTGGGAGCCGCTGCCGGTGCAGTACGCGGACTACACCCTG
>NZ_JBHXNW010000188.1:0-1503 GCF_042717365.1 Streptomyces sp. NPDC058534 | reverse complement strand
CGGCAGGTCGGCAACGCGGGCGGTTCCTCCACCGCGGTCCTCAAGGGCTGCGAGAACCCCGAGGCGGCCTGGGAGTTCGCCCACTGGCTCGGCACCGACCCCGACACCTTCGGCGACCTCGTCGACAAGGCCGCGCTCTACCCGGCCGCCAAGGACCTGCTCGACGTGCCGCAACTCAAGTCCGGTGACCCGTACTTCGGCGGTCAGAAGATCTACGACGTCTTCGCCACCGCGTCTCCCGAGGTCAACTCCTCCTGGACCTGGGGCCCGCTGATGACCAAGACGGCCGCCGACCTCAACGACGGGCTCGGCAAGGCATGGGCCGGCAAGGGAACCATCGCGGACGCCCTGGGCACCGCGCAGGACAAGACGGTGGGCGAGATGAAGAAGCAGGGTCTCCAGGTCGCCGACTAGCCGGCTCCTGCCGGGCCGGAACGCCGGACCGGCCCGGCCCACCGCATCACAGTGAGGAAAGCGCCCGTGGTCAACGCCGCCGCTCCGGCGGACTCCCGAAGCAGTAGCCGCACGACCGGCACGCCGCCGCCCGCGGACGAGCCCCGCAGCCCGCGGCGCCGCTCGCCGCGGTGGCTGAGCCCGGTCCTCTTCTGCGCCTCGTTCGTCGTCCTGTTCGCCGCCATGTACATCGCTCCCATCGTTTACGCGGCGTTCGAGAGCCTGTACACCGTCAAGAGGTCGGGACTGGGGCTGACCGCGCCGACGAAGGTCTTCGATCCGCTCGCCAACTACGCGCGTGCCCGCGAAGACGGCGCCTTCCTGGACTCGCTCGGCCGCGTCGCGCTGTTCGGCGTGGTCCAGGTGCCCCTGATGCTGGGCGCGGCTCTGCTGCTGGCCCTGCTCATCGACTCCAGGTCGGCGCGGGGCAAGGGCTTCTTCCGGCTGTCCAGCTTCCTTCCCTACGCGATCCCCGGCGTGAGCGCCGCGCTCGTCTGGTCGTTCATGTACTCGTCGCAGTCGAGTCCGGTCAACCGGCTGCTGGAGCCGGTCGGGATCAGCATCCCGTTCTTCGACGGTGATCTGGTGCTGTGGTCGGTGGCGAACATCGTCACCTGGAGCTGGACCGGCTACAACATGATCATCATCTACGCGGCGCTGCAGTCGATTCCGGCTGAGGTGCTTGAGGCCGCCAAGGTGGACGGCGCTTCGGCCGTCCGGATCGCCTGGAGCATCAAGGTGCCGGCCGTGCGCGGCGCACTCGTGCTCACCTCGGTGTTCTCCATCATCGGCTCGGCCCAGCTGTACAACGAGCCGGCCGTGCTCCAGCCGATCTCGGACGGCTCGGTGTCCTCGACGTTCACCCCGATCATGTCCGCGCAGAATGCCGTCGCATCCGGCAACTACCCCTACGGCGCCGCACAGTCGGTGCTGCTGGCCGTGCTGGTGGGTGCCGTGTCGTTCGCCTTCTTCAAACTGACCAGCCGGGGAGAGCAGGAATGAGCGCGTTGAGCACGAGAGCGCCCGAGGTCCGCTCACGGCGCGACACCG
>NZ_JBHXNW010000187.1:0-1563 GCF_042717365.1 Streptomyces sp. NPDC058534 | reverse complement strand
CCCACCTGGATGCTCTCGAGTCGGAGGCGGTGCACATCTTCCGTGAGGTGGCGGGTGAGTTCGAGCGGCCGGTGATCCTGTTCTCCGGCGGCAAGGACTCCATCCTCATGCTGCACCTCGCGCTGAAGGCGTTCGCGCCGGCGGCGGTGCCGTTCTCGCTGCTGCACGTGGACACCGGGCACAACTTCCCCGAGGTCCTGGAGTACCGGGACCGCACCGTCGAGCGGCACGGGCTGCGGCTGCACGTCGCCTCCGTGCAGGACTACATCGACCGCGGTGTGCTGCGCGAGCGCCCCGACGGCACCCGCAACCCGCTGCAGACCCTGCCGCTGACCGAGAAGATCCAGGCGGAGAAGTTCGACGCCGTCTTCGGCGGCGGCCGCCGTGACGAGGAGAAGGCCCGCGCGAAGGAGCGGGTGTTCTCGCTGCGGGACGAGTTCTCCCAGTGGGATCCGCGCCGTCAGCGCCCCGAACTGTGGAACCTCTACAACGGCCGCCACGCCCCCGGCGAACACGTCCGGGTCTTCCCGCTGTCCAACTGGACCGAGCTGGACGTGTGGCAGTACATCGCCCGCGAGAACATCGAACTGCCCGCCATCTACTACGCCCACGAGCGTGAGGTGTTCGCCCGCTCCGGTATGTGGCTGACCGCCGGTGAGTGGGGCGGCCCCAAGGACGGCGAAACGGTCGTCAAGCGGCAGGTCCGCTACCGCACCGTCGGGGACATGTCCTGCACCGGCGCCGTCGACTCCGACGCCGACAGCATCGAGAAGGTCATCGCCGAGATCGCCGTCACCCGGCTCACCGAACGCGGCGCCACCCGCGCCGACGACAAGATGTCCGAGGCCGCGATGGAAGACCGCAAGCGCGAGGGGTACTTCTAGACATGTCCAGCACCACCGAACCCACCGAAGCGCTGTCGGTCTGGCAGCTGTCGGAGACGACCCTGCTGCGGTTCGCGACCGCCGGGTCCGTCGACGACGGCAAGTCCACCCTGGTCGGACGCCTGCTGCACGACTCCAAGTCGGTCCTCACCGACCAGCTGGAGGCCGTCGAGCGGGCCTCCGCGAGCCGCGGCCAGGACGCCCCCGACCTCGCGCTGCTCACCGACGGCCTGCGGGCCGAACGCGAGCAGGGCATCACCATCGACGTCGCCTACCGCTACTTCGCCACCCCCCGGCGCCGGTTCATCCTCGCCGACACCCCCGGGCACGTGCAGTACACGCGGAACATGGTCACCGGCGCCTCCACCGCCGAACTGACCGTCATCCTCGTCGACGCCCGCAACGGGGTCGTCGAGCAGACCCGCCGGCACGCCGCGATCGCCGCCCTGCTGCGGGTCCCGCACGTCGTCCTCGCCGTCAACAAGATGGACCTCGTCGACTACCGCGAGCCCGTGTTCGCCGCCATCGCCGAGGAGTTCACCGCCTACGCCACCGAACTGGGCGTCCCCGAGGTCACCGCGATCCCGATCTCCGCGCTCGCCGGGGACAACGTGGTCGAACCCTCCGCCGTCATGGACTGGTACGGCGGCCCCACCGTCCTGGAACACCTGGAGACCGT
>NZ_JBHXNW010000186.1:0-1564 GCF_042717365.1 Streptomyces sp. NPDC058534 | reverse complement strand
AACTACCGCGAGGAGTCCCGCACGGTCGGCGGCGTCCGCGTCCAGACCATCGAGACCGACTTCGGCACGCTCAACCTGATGCTGAACCGGCACATGCCCGCCGACGACCTGGCCGTGGTGTCCCTGGAGCAGTGCATGCCGGTCTTCCAGGAGATCCCCGGCAAGGGCCACTTCTTTGCCGAGCCGCTCGCGCGGACCGGGGCGAAGGACCGTACGCAGCTGTACGGCGAGGTCGGTCTGAACTACGGGAACGAGCGCACGCACGGCAAGATCACCAACCTGACCACGGCCTGAGGTGCCTGATGGCGTACGAGTTCAGCAACAAGACGTACCCGCAGCTCCAGATCACCAGCACCGCGGGCAAGGCCCGCTTCGCCGACGGCGCGTTCTCCACCGAGGACGAGGCCCTGGGAGAGGCGCTGCGCGCCCTTCCGGACTGGTACGGCGTGCATCTGGTGAACGCCCCCGACGAGGGGCCCGAAGACCCGCCTGGGGATGGTGAGGGAAGCGGAGACGGGCCGGACGACGTGCAGCGTCCGGCCCGTTCCGCGAACAAGGCCGAGTGGGCGGAGTACGCCCGCTCCCACGCCGCCGACTCCGACGAGGTCAACGAGATCAACACGCTCACCAAGGAGCAGCTGATCGAGCAGTACGGGGAGCCGGCGGATGGCTAGGACCGCCCTCGCCCCGACCTCTGTGGGCGCCGCTGGGGTGGACCCCGGCGGCGCCGCGGTCGCCGCGCAGCTCACCGACGGGAACAGCTTCCCGTGGGGCGAGCGTCGGCACCTGTACGTCGTCAACGGGGACACCACCGCCCTCACGGTCACGGTGCAGACCCCGTCCACCGTCGGCGCCCAGGCGCTCGCCGTGGCCGACGCCACGTACACCATCCCGGCCGGCGGGGACTTGCTCCTGCCCCGGCTCGGCTGGGAGTTCCGCCGTACCGACGGCCGGGTCTGGGTCGACTACGCGGGCGCGGACGCGTCCGTGACCGTCGCAGTCCTCGACCTGTAGGAAGGGGGCCGCCTGGTGGCCAGGAACTACGCCACAGCGGCGGACTACCAGCAGTACACCGGGCAGACTCCGCCCGCTGGCATCGAAGCGGAGCTGGCGAAGGCCTCGCGGATGCTGGAGGCGGACGTCTTCCGGCTGTCCTGGTTCGAGGCAGACGCAGACGGCCTGCCCTCGAAGGCGCTGGTGAAGGAGGCCTTCGCCAACGCGGTGTGCGCTCAGGCGGCGTGGTGGGACGAGCTGGGCGACTCCACCGGCGCGGCTGCCGCTGGGTGGGGCTCGGTCAAGCTCGGCTCCGCCTCGATGTCCCGCCCGGAGGGCAACACCTCCGGGTCGGCGTCGGCCGCCCGGGAGATCGCCCCGGAGGTCTGGGACGTCCTCGGCGCCTCCGACCTCACCTCGGACGTCTTCCGGCTGGGCGCGGTGGTGACCTGGTGAGGCTCCCGAAGATCTGGTTGCAGCACACCGTGACCGTGGAGGCGTACGAGGGGCACAGCGCACACGCGCCCGTCTACGCCGCCCCCGTCACGGTGCGGTGCTTCCTTGAGGAGAA
>NZ_JBHXNW010000185.1:0-1740 GCF_042717365.1 Streptomyces sp. NPDC058534 | reverse complement strand
GGTTCTGGATCACTTTCCGTGCTCAGGCCACGGAGGGTCACCACAACCGCGATCATGAACGGTCTCGCGCCGCGAGGAGGACCCGCTTGCGGAGCAGGTCGAAGTTGGCCCGGCCGAACATCTGCCGCTTGAGCATCTTGATCTTGTTGTTGTGGCCCTCGACGGCACCGGAGCTGTAGCGGAGGCTGAGGCCGGCGACGACGGCGTCGAGGTCCTGGCCGAGGCCGTTGACGAAGCCGTGCAGGGCTGGCAGGTCGTCGGCTTGGACGCGCTCGATCCACTGGCCCAGCTGTCGGCCCTGGCGGTTGTTCATCAGCTCGGCGAAGGCCCGAACGCGTTCGGCGGTTCGGTCGAGTTCGGGGCAGCGGGCGAGGATCTGCTTGAGCTGCTGGGCCTGGTCGTCGTCAAGGCGGTCGGGGCGGCGGGTGATCCAGCTGGTCACGTCGCGCGTGGACGGGGCTTTGCGCGGCGGATTGTCGTGCGGGAAGGCTTCCCGGAGCTTCTGCACGTACTTCTTCACGACGCTCTCACCGCCGGGGTAGCCGCGTTCGCGGAGTTCCTCGAACAGGCGCCGGGCGACGGTGCAGCCCTCCGCCCACCGCTGGTGCAGGTAGGGCTTGTAGGGATCGAGGATGCTGGTGCGTCCGGTCCACCGTCCGACGAGGAGTTCGTCCGCGGTGGCCGCGTGGGCGAGGCGGCGGACGGTGTTGCGGGCCAGGCCGAGCCGACGGGCGATGGGCCGCAGCCCGAGTCCCTCGTCCAGCAAGGCGTGAACGGCCGCGTGCTGCTCGCGTACTCGATCGGACAGGCGGCCGGAGTTCCGCGGCTCGGTTGGGCATTCCGGTGCGAGTTCCGTGGTCGTGGAGGGCACGGCGGTGTGGACCGGGGAGGTGTTCTCCGGTTCGCGCAGCAGCGCGCGGTGCTGGATGACCGTCTTCTCGACGGCCTCGGCGAGGTTCTTCCAGATGTGCCAGCGGTCTGCGACGTGGATCGCGTCCGGGGCACCGAGCCGTCCGGCCTCGGCGTAGGCAGTGGAGCGGTCCCGGCAGATCACTTCGACGCCGGGATGGTCGGCGAGCCACCGGGCCACTGTCGACGTGGTCCTGTCGGGCAGCAGATCGACCGGACTGCGCGTGTCGATGTCGATCAGGATGGTGCCGTAGTTGTGTCCCTTGCGCAGCGCGAAGTCATCTACGCCCAGGACCCGTGGGGTGTGCGTCTCGGGGTCCGGCAGACGGCGTATCAGCCGCAGGAGCGTCGACCGGCTGGCCCGGACAGCGAGTGCGTGCGCCAGGCGGGCACCGGCCCTGCCGGCCAGCATCACCGCCAGCCGTTCCAGCACCGCCTGGAGACCGGCGCTTCGTCTCCCGTGCCGGAAGCTCAGCCCGTCGACCTGCTCGGCGAACGTCGCCTGTGGGCAAGCACCCTGGCGGCAGCGGAACCGGCGGACCTGTAACTCGATCACTACGGGGCGGCCGCCAACCGCGCTGTCGGCGAGTTGGCGTACGTACCGGCTGTGCACCTTGGACGACGCCGTTCCACAGACAGGGCATACGGCCCGGTCCGCTGATGCGCGGGCCTGAACGACCACCAACTCACCGTCGGATACGACGCCTTCGATCACAACACCTTCGACCTGGTCGAACCACAGGTCCTGGAGGAGTACGTCAGCCACGACCGTTCATGATCGCGGTTGTGGTGACCCTCCGTGGCCTGAGCACGGAAAGTGATCCAGAACCA
>NZ_JBHXNW010000184.1:0-1755 GCF_042717365.1 Streptomyces sp. NPDC058534 | reverse complement strand
ACCATCAATCGGCGGAGCCGCCACACCACATGCCTGTCAAGCTGGCGGAACTTCTCGGCGGCGTTCCCGGTTCGGAAGTAGTTGCCCCAGCCGCGCAGGATCGGATTCAAGTCCGCGATCACATCACGGATATCCGTTCCCGACCGGCGGCGGTCGGTCCGTTCCCGGACCTTGTCCCGGAGTCTCTTCATTGCCGCCTGCGATGGCCAGCGATGCAAGTAGTAGCGGACCGTGCCGTACTTCTCCCACGACTTGCCCGAAAAGCGTGCTCTGAAGTGGCAGCCAAGGAAGTCGAGTCCTTCCCGGCCCTCTCTGAGATCAACCACCTTCGTCTTGTCCGGATGCAGCCGCAATCCCAGCGAGCCGAGGATCTCCCCGACCGCCGCCAGGGCCGACCTGGCCTGGCTCGCCGACCGGCACAGGACGACTCCGTCGTCCGCGTACCGCACCAGCTCACCCACCCCGCGCTCAGACAGCTCGGAGTCCAGGACGTGCAGGTAGATGTTGGCCAGCAAGGGCGAGATGACCCCGCCCTGAGGTGTCCCAGCGACCGTCCGCCGAACCTCACCGTCCACCATCACACCCGCTTGCAGCCACAGACGCACCAGCTTGAGCACCCGACGGTCCGATACCCGACGCGCCACTTCCCCAAGAAGACGATCATGATCGATCTCATTGAAGAAGTTACGGATGTCGAATTCCACGACAAAGCGATAGCCCTTGATGAAGCCCTCACGAAGCCGCTCCATCGCATGCGTCGCAGACCTCTTCGGCCGGAACCCGTACGAACACGGAGAGAATCCCGCCTCGAAAACCGGCTCCAACACAATCTTCGCCGCCTGCTGAGCCACTCTGTCGCGCACCGTGGGAATACCCAACGGACGCTTACCGCCCTGCGGTTTCGGGATATCCACACGCCTGGCGGGCGCGGGACGATACACACCTGCGCGGAGAGCCTGCTGAAGTTCGCCGAGCATTCGCCGGACTCCGTATTCGTTCTCCACAAACGCCAGGGTGACCCGATCCACCCCGGCGGCACCTCTATTGGCCCGGACCCGTTCCCACGCCTCCCACAGAACGTCACCTCTGTGAATACGGTCATACAGGGCGTGAAAACGCCGCTCCGGAGACTGCTTGGCCGCAGCCCATAGCCCGCGTTGGAGTTTTCGCACTTTACGGATGGACGCGTGCCCATCCACTACGACGGGGCATCGCCCGCCGGGGGAGTTGGACCGGGCGGTCCCGGTCATGCCCTCGCGCTTACCTCCGCTACGGACGTGATCAAAGTGCGGGCCCTTCCCTCCCGGCGCGTTATGTTGCACGCCGATCAGCGGTACTACGCCCCGCTCGGACTCCCGCTGCCCTCCGGACGACTTCACCATCGGCTTATACGTCCGGTCTCATGCCCGACGCCAGGCGTGGGCAGACGGGTCTCTCCTGTTCCGGCCCAGACCATGCACACGTGCCGCCCTCCGTACCCCGGGAGGACCCCAGGGACTGACCCCGGAACAGGGCCCCCAGGACATGGCCTTCGCCGCGATATGACCGGCTCGGCTCCTCCGCTGTTGGTCTGACGAGGCTGCAAGGTTCGCTTCACGCTACGGCCCGCGTGCTCGCTCCCTCCAAAGAGGCTCTCGACGCCCCGCTCAGCCCGCCACGTCTCCATGACGAACCGGGGCCTGCTACCGGGCACTCCGGTGTCTACCCGGACGGGACTCTCACCCGCAGGCCTGGACCAGCTTCCAGGACGCAACA
>NZ_JBHXNW010000183.1:0-1810 GCF_042717365.1 Streptomyces sp. NPDC058534 | reverse complement strand
ACGGTCTCGGGGAAAATTGGGGTTCGGGCGTGCTGGCCTGGTGGGTCGGTTGGCGGGTGATCAGCAGGCGCTGTCCCGGGCGAGGACCAGTTCGGTGCTCGCCCGGCGGCGGGTTACCCGCTGCGCGGATCGGTCGGAAACCAGGCCGCCGATCGCGAGGTGGGTGTCGGCGTAGTCGTCGCGGCGTCCGGTGAACCGCCGCAAGGGAGCCCATTGGCGGAGCTCGGCGTTGGTGTGCTCGACGCAGATCCTGGCCGAGGACTGCCGGCGCCGCATCTCACGCCAGGCGTACTTGTCGCCGTCGCACGCCTCGTCCTTGGGCTTCTTCGGCGGGGCGCTGACCTGGTCGGGGAACTCCTTGGCCAGTCCCTGGTAGCCGGAATCGACCTTGGCTTTCACCGGGGGGTGGGTGCGGAACTGCTCGGCCATGCCCTCGGTGCGTACGGCGGTCTGGTCGTGCATCCGGCCCGGGCGGACCACGCCGGACAGCAGCAGGCGGCCCTGGCCGTCGCTGAACGTGGTGGTCTTGATGGTGTTCTGCTTGCGCTTGCCGGAGACGAACGCCCGGCGTCCGGGCCGTGCCGCCTGCGGGCGGCGGACCTGGGTCTCGGCTCCGTCGAGCCGCAGCTCGACGCCCTCGGCCTCGGCGTAAGCGAAGACGTCTTCCAGCGTCCTCAGCCGCAGACCGGGCCGGTCGGGCACGGCGAAGCCACGGGCCGCCAGCAGTGGACGGACCTGGCGGATCGCCGCGGAGACGGTGGAGCGATCCACCGCGAAGAGCTCGGAGAGCACCTCGTGCGGGAGCTGATGACGCAGCTGCACCAGAGTGAGAAGCAGCCGGTCGAAGAAGACCAGCTTCGGCTTGCGGCCAGCGCCCTCCGCCCGCTTGCGCTCCCCGCCTCGGGCCTCGCGGAGCGCGGACTGCCGCGCGGCTTCCCACGGCCCGGCAAGTTCGGCGAACAACTCGCCGAAGTGTGCGCGCGAGACGCCGGACAGGGCAGGATGAGAGCAGGCCGCACGGGCCCAGGTCAGCTTCACAACTCACCCAACCCGTACGGCCCTTCTCATGTCACGGCCCCACCCGGAGGATCACTACATCCCCCGAGGCCGTCATAGGAGAATGGGCGAGCCATCGCCAGTGTGAGCAGGATGCCCAAGGGACGGCTGCCCACTCCAGGGCAACATGCGAGGATCGAACGATGAGCAATCCCCGCCGTGAGCTACTGCGCTGGCAGTTCGACATGACCTGGTCACTGTTCACGTACCACCTGGAGCGGCTCGCACCCGAGGACTTCCTGTGGGAGCCCACTGACCTGACTTGGACAGTGCGCCCGGACACCGCCGGAAACTGGCTGCCGGACTGGGCCGACACCGAGCCCGACCCCATTCCCGTTCCCACCATCGGCTGGGTGAGCTGGCACATCGGCTGGTGGTGGAGCACTGCCATCGATCACGCACAGGGACGTACCCCCCGAGAGCGTACCGATATCACCTGGCCAGGCAACGGACCGGCAACCATCGCCTGGCTACAGGATCTGCGTACCCAGTGGCTGACGGTCCTCGACAAACTCACCGACGCCGATCTGGACGCCGTCTCCACGCTGCCGTGGCAGACCCCGCCGGACAACACCATCGGACACATGATCGCCTGGCTGAACGCCGAGCTGATGAAGAACGTCACTGAGATCGGGCAGCTGCGGCTGATTCGGGCGGCCTCGAACTCGCGACCCGGGAAGCAATAGGGCTCAGGAGAAGAAACGTCGTCCAGCACGGCCACCGCGATGTCGAGCCCAATTGCTCCCCGGGTCGT
>NZ_JBHXNW010000182.1:0-1851 GCF_042717365.1 Streptomyces sp. NPDC058534 | reverse complement strand
GAGAACACCACGAACGCGTCGAGGTCCAGACCGCGCGTCAACTCGTCCAGGTAGCGGGCGGCCATGGCCTTCGGGGCGAAGACGCCCGCGAGGCGCTCGTCGGTCAGGGACGCGAGGACACCGTCGTCGAGGACACCGGCCGTGTGGATGACGCCGGTCAGCCGGCGCTCGGCCGTGAGGGTGGACAGCAGCTCGGCCACCGCTTCGCGCTGCGAGACGTCGCAGGCGACGACGGTCGCCGTGGCACCCTCCGCGGCCAGCTCCGCCACCAGCTCGGCAGCACCCTCGGCGGCCGCACCACGACGACTCGCCAACACCAGATGACGTACGCCATGCGCCGACACCAGGTGGCGGGCCAGAACACCGGCCAGGGAACCCGTACCACCCGTGATCAGAACCGAGCCCTCGGGATCGAAGACCCTCTCCTGACCTGCACCGGCCACAGCCCGCGCCAGACGCGGCACGGACACCATCCCGCCACGCACCGCGAGCTGCAGCTCACCGGCAGCCAGTACGTCCGACACGAAACCGGAACCGACCTCGACACCCGGCTCCACGTCCAGCAGCACGATCCGGTCCGGATACTCCGCCTGCGCGGCCCGCACCAGACCCCACACCGCGGCACCAGCCACATCCGACACACCGGACCCGCCGGCCGGCACCGCACCACGCGTCACCACCACCAACGGCGACTCCTCATAGCCAGGCGCCACCAGCCACGACTGCAGCACACCGAGCACCCGGCCCAGCAGGTCCACAGCCTCACCACCGTCGACGGCCTCAAGCACCGCCACCGACGGGATCCCACCGAGCGACGCCACATCCTCGGCATCCGTCACCGCAACAGGCGCATCGCCACCACCGGAGACCGAAACCCCCGAAAGCTCAGCCCACTCAAGCCCGAAGAGGGAATCAACACCCGTCCCGGCTCCCGCAGCGTCCAACTGCTCCACCGACACCGGCCGCGACACCAGCGAATCCATCGTCAGCACCACAGCACCCGACTCATCCGCCGCATCGAACGACAACGCGTCCGGACCGCACGGAGCCACCCGCACCCGCAGCGCCGAAGCACCCGCCGCCTGCAGCACCACACCGTTCCACGCGAACGGCAGCACGTTCCGGCCGTCGTCCTCCCGCGCCACGAAGGCGTTCGTGTGCAGAGCGGCGTCCAGGAGTGCCGGGTGCAGACCGAAGCGGCCCGCGTCCTCGCGGGGCTCACGGGGCAGGGCGGCCTCGGCGAAGAGCTCCTCACCGCGCCGCCAGACGGCCCGCAGACCCTGGAACGCCGGACCGTACGCGTACCCGCGCTCGGTCAAATCCTCGTAGAAACCGTTGATGTCGACCGGCTCCGCACCGGCCGGCGGCCACTGCGCGAAGTCGAACCGCGTCCCCGCCGAGGCCGGCGCCACCGGAGACAACACACCCGACGCATGCCGGGTCCACTCCTGCCCGCCACCCTCACCCGCATCACCACGGGACGCGTAGACGCCCACGGTCCGGCGCCCGAACTCGTCGGCACCGCCGACGGCGACCTGGACACGGACGGCCTCGTCCTCGGGAAGCACCAGCGGCGCCCCGATGACGAGCTCGTCCAGGACACCGCAGCCGAACTCGTCGCCCGCCCGGATGGCCAGGTCGACGTAGATGGTGCCGGGGATGACGACCGAGCCCTGGATCGCGTGGTCCGCGAGCCACGGGTGCGTCCGCAGCGACAGACGGGAGGTGAAGACGAGCCCGTCCGACTGCGGCAGCTCGACGACGGCGCCGAGGAGCGGGTGGTCGGTGGAGGCGAGACCGACGGAGGCGACATCGGTGTCGGCGCCCGTCATCTGGATCCAGTAGTGCTCG
>NZ_JBHXNW010000181.1:0-1856 GCF_042717365.1 Streptomyces sp. NPDC058534 | reverse complement strand
GCGGTCTTCTCGGTGCCCGTGCCGGTTGTCGGGGAGACGTCGTCAGCCGGCGAGCCGGTCGGTCGTCCGCTCGTGCAGGAACGCCGCGAGCATCGAGGGCGTCGGGTACTCGAAGACCACGTTGGACGGCAGCTTCGTGCCGCTCAACTCGGCGAGCCTGTTGCGCAGTTGCATGGCGATCAGCGAGTCGAAGCCGATCTCGAAGAGCCCCTGGTCGGCGCCGAGCCGGTCGGCCGTGGCGTATCCGAGGACCGCGGCGATCTGCGTACGCACCACGTCGAGCAGGAGTTCCCGCCGCTCGGCGGCGGGCAGCGTCTCCAGCCGGTCCGCCAGCGCACGCCGCTCGTCGGCAGAGACGGCGACCTGGACGGTCGGGCGCCGCCTGCGGACCCGGACCTCCGGGAGCCGCTCCCGGTCACCGCTGACGGCGGCAGCCCCGACCTGTTCGGCGGAGACGGGCCGCGCGGCCACGGACCGCATCCTCAGGACCGGCGTCCCCGTCTCGTCGACCGCCGCGAACGACAGCGTGTCGGAGCCGGTCCGGGTCAGCATGATCCGGAGGCTCGTGGCGCCCTCGGCGTGCAGCACCACGTCGTGCCACGCGGACAGCAGCGGCGTCTCGTCATCGGAGCCGGCCAGGGACAGCGCGGGCTGCGTCGCCGCGTCGAGCAGGGCCGGGTGCAGACCGAACAGGCCCGCGTCCGGGCGCTGGTCCTGCGCGAGCGCGGCCTCGGCGAAGAGCTCCTCGCCACGGCGCCAGACGGCGCGCAGACCCTGGAACGCGGGCCCGTGGACGTATCCCTTCTTCGCGAGTACGGCGGAGAGGTCGGCGAGGTCGACGGGCTCGGCACCGGCCGGCGGCCACTGGCCGGAGTCGGCACCCGCACCCGCACCCGCACCCGCGAAGGGCGCCTCGGGCGACAGGGTGCCGTACGCGTGCCGGGTCCACTCCTGTCCGCCTCCCTGACCGGCGTCGCGGGCGTCCCCGGTCGAGGAGTAGACCGCGACGGAACGACGGCCCATCGGGTCCTCGCCGCCGACGGCTACGTGCACCCGCACGGAACCCTCCTCCGGCAGGACCAGCGGGGCGTCGGTCACCAGCTCGTCAAGGATCTCGCAGCCGAACTCGTCGCCCGCCCGGATGGCCAGGTCGACGAAGGCCGCGCCCGGGACGAGCACCGCGCCGTGGACGGCGTGGTCGGCGAGCCAGGAGTGCGTCCGCAGCGACCAGCGGGAGGTGAAGACGAGCCCGTCCGACTGCGGCAGCTCGACGACGGCGCCGAGGAGCGGGTGATCGGACTCGGTCTGCCCGAACGAGCCCGCGGGCGTGGCCGACTTCGTGCGCTGGATCCAGTAGTGCTCGTGAGCGAAGGCGTACGTGGGCAGGTCGAGCTGGTGCCGGGTGTACGGGGTGGGCATGACGGCCGTCCAGTCGACGTCGACACCGCGGACGAAGGCCTCGGCGAGGGAGGTCAGCATGCGGCGCATGCCGCCCTCGCCACGGCGCAGGGAGCCCACCAGGAGGGGGGTCACCTCTGCGGTGTCGGCGATCTCGGAGACGGGCTGGAGGAGGACGGGGTGGGGGCTGACCTCGACGAACACGCCGAAGCCCTCACCGATGAGCGCACGGACGGCGGGCTCGAAGCCCACCGTGTGCCGGAGGTTCCGGTACCAGTAGCCGGCGTCCAGAACGTCCGCCTGCCCGATCCAGGTGCCGTCGACGGACGAGTAGAACGGGATCTCCGGCGCCAGGGCCGTCACGCCCGCGAGCTCGGCCGCGAGGACCTCCTCGACCGCCTCGACGTGACGGGTGTGGGAGGCGTAGTCCACCGCGACCCGCCGCACCCGCACACCCT
>NZ_JBHXNW010000180.1:602-1926 GCF_042717365.1 Streptomyces sp. NPDC058534 | reverse complement strand
GCGCCCCGCCCCCCCCCCCCCCCGCCCCCTGCCCACACCCCCCCCCCCCGCCGGGGGCGACCGCTCACAGAGCGTCCGCGCCCTGCGGCGCTACCTGCCCGGGCTGCTGGACTCCGGCTACCACCTCACCGTCCCCCGGCGAAGCCACGTCTGACCCTCGCCGGGCCCGCTGGGCCGGGGCCGCTCAGCGGGCCTCGACCAGGCGGGCGAAGGCGACGACGTTCCCGTCGTAGCCGTTCTGCTTGGAGAAGCCGCCGCCACAGGTGATGACCCGCAGTTCGGGGCCGCCCTTCGAGGCGTAGACCCGGTCGCCGGGGAAGTTGTTCTTCTCGAACACCTCGATGCCGTAGATCTCGAACACCGCCGTCTTCCCGTCCTGGCGGTGCACCTCGACCTTGTTTCCCTTCTTCAGCGCCCCGAGTCCGTAGAAGACTGCGGGGCCCTGCTGGTTGTCGACGTGACCGACGACGACCGCGGTGCCCTTCTCCCCGGGAGCGACCGCGCCGGTGAACCAGCCGGCCAGGTTCGGGTCCTCGGGCGGTGGCGCGTCCACCCAGCCCTCCGCGTCCAGACCGACCGGCATGATCGGCGCGTCGACCTGGATGCCGGGGATCGCGACCCGGTCGGGCACCGAGTACGGCAGCGGCGCCACCTCCTTGGCCCCGCCGTCACCGGCCGCCACGCGGGTGTCCGAGGCGGCGGCGGACGCCGGCTGCGGCGGGCCCGCGTCGAATTCCCCCGAGCCGTTCCGGATGAGCGCGAGACCGGTCAGCAGAACAAGCGCTATGACGCCCCAGGGAGCGCGCTTCCTCCGCCGCTCCTCCTCTTCGGCCAACTCGGAGTCGTACATTCGCCATCCCCTCTCGACCCGGCCGTCGCCGGATCATCCGCGCATAGCAGCACGCTAAGCGCCGCGCGGGGGACCGGCGACGGGGCGGCGGCGAACGGGTGGCGGGCGCGTCCTCGCGTGAGCCATCCGGGACACGGCCGCAGGAAATTTCTGACGGTGTGTGACCTGCGGCGATATCCACTGGCGCGGTTCTGGCCCGGTACGCCCCTCACCAGTACGGACCATTGCCGAAATGCGGGCCCGCGCAAGGCAACTGAGGGTCTTTCTGGGAGGCGCTTTCTCGCCGATCGACCGGGAACGGGACCCGGGGCGTCTTCCGCGGAGGATCAGATGCGTAACACTCGTGCCCTCGCGGCAGCCGGCGCCGCGGTCGCTGTCCTCGGTCTGGCCGCCCCCGCGGCCACCCCCGGCGGCGACCCCAACCATCCCAGCCACAACGTCGCCCAGCCCAGCGTCCTAGCCCGCCGCGGTCCG
>NZ_JBHXNW010000180.1:0-592 GCF_042717365.1 Streptomyces sp. NPDC058534 | reverse complement strand
GGGTTTTCGCCGTGTTATTTTATTATTTTAACATGTCGGCCCCGGGGGCGGGGGGGCGCGGGGCTGTGTGCCCGGCGCCGCCCCCCCCCCCCCCCCCCCGCCGGCGGCGACCACAACCAGCCCAGCAACATCGTCGCCCTGCCCAGCGTCATCGCCCGCGGCGGTCAGATGACCGTCACGGTCGACGGCTGCCCGCAGGGCGGCACGATGACCTCGGACGCGTTCCGGACCACCCACCTGACCCCGGTCAGGGGGGCCAACGAGACGTCCAGGGGCACCGCCACCATCAGGGAGGACGCCCGCCCGGGCTCGTACGACATCACCGTCAACTGCTCGGGCAGGCGGCTCACCCGCCCGGCCGCCTTCACGGTCATCGGCGGTGTCCGCGGCGGCATCGGCGGCAGCAGCTCCGACGGGGCTACGCCGACGGACATCGCCATCGGTGGCGGGCTCGTCGCCGCGGCCGTCGCCGGCGGTGGCCTGTTCTGTCTGCGCCGCCGCTCCGAGCGGCGCATCTGACGCGTTCCCGTCCGCACGCGCACAGCGCTTCGCCCCGCGCGCACGGCGCTTCGCCCCGGATCCGGTGAGGGTC
>NZ_JBHXNW010000179.1:0-1940 GCF_042717365.1 Streptomyces sp. NPDC058534 | reverse complement strand
GCCCGTGGTTCTCGCCCCGGGCCGCCGCCCTCTTCGTGTCGCGTGCGCGCGTGCCGCGCGGCTCAGCTGAAGGAGTCGCCGCAGGCGCAGGAACCCGTCGCGTTCGGGTTGTCGATCGTGAAGCCCTGCTTCTCGATCGTGTCCACGAAGTCGATGGTGGCGCCGCCCAGGTACGGGGCGCTCATGCGGTCGGTGGTGACCTTGACGCCGTCGAAGTCCTTCACCACGTCGCCGTCGAGCGAGCGCTCGTCGAAGAAGAGCTGGTAGCGCAGGCCGGAGCAGCCGCCGGGCTGGACGGCGACGCGCAGCGCGAGGTCGTCACGGCCTTCCTGGTCGAGCAGGGCCTTGACCTTGGCCGCGGCGGCGTCCGTCACGATGATGCCGTCGGTGACGGTGGTGGACTCGTCCGATACGGACATCTACATCTCTCCCGGGTTGTACGGAGACTGCTTGCCGACGGTTTCAACCGGCGGAGCCGCGGATTCATTCCGGGCGGGCCCGAGTCTTTGTCCTCGGTGTTCCCTTCATGCTCGCACACGCCCCCGCCGACGGGCAGCGGCACCGGGATTCACGTCACACCGACACTATGGGCATCGTCAAACTGACGTGAAGCGGTTATGATATATAGCGTCAGTTCGACGAAAAGGCTCGACGAAAAGTAGAAAGGGTGCGTGTCGTGACCACCGCCCAAACCCAGGAGCTCGACGTACAGCCGACGCCCCTCGCCCTGTTGCTGCTCGGCCGTGAGGCCGACCCGAGGAGCGAGCGCGGCGTGGAGTGCCCGGGCGACCTGCCCTCGCCCTCCGACCCGGACCTGGTCGCACGCGCCCGTGCGGCCAAGGAGAAGCTCGGGGACAAGGTCTTCGTCCTCGGTCACCACTACCAGCGCGACGAGGTCATCCAGTTCGCCGACGTCACGGGTGACTCCTTCAAGCTGGCCCGGGACGCGGCCGCGCGCCCGGAGGCCGAGTACATCGTCTTCTGCGGTGTGCACTTCATGGCGGAGTCGGCCGACATCCTGACCTCCGACGACCAGAAGGTGGTCCTGCCCGACCTGGCCGCCGGCTGCTCCATGGCGGACATGGCCACCGCCGAGCAGGTCGCCGAGTGCTGGGACGCGCTGACCGAGGCCGGGATCGCCGAGCAGGTCGTGCCGGTCTCGTACATGAACTCGTCCGCGGACATCAAGGCGTTCACCGGCAAGCACGGCGGCACCATCTGCACCTCGTCCAACGCCAAGCGGGCCCTGGACTGGGCCTTCGAGCAGGGCGAGAAGGTGCTGTTCCTGCCCGACCAGCACCTGGGCCGCAACACCGCGGTGCGGGACATGGGCATGACGCTTGAGGACTGCGTCGTCTACAACCCGCACAAGCCGAACGGCGGACTGACCGCCGAGGAGCTGCGCGGCGCGAAGATGATCCTGTGGCGGGGGCACTGCTCGGTGCACGGCCGCTTCAGCCTCGACTCGGTGAACGACGTGCGCGAGCGCATACCGGGCGTGAACGTCCTGGTGCACCCCGAGTGCAAGCACGAGGTCGTCGCGGCGGCGGACTACGTCGGCTCGACCGAGTACATCATCAAGGCCCTGGAGGCGGCCCCGGCCGGTTCCAAGTGGGCCATCGGGACCGAGCTGAACCTGGTCCGGCGGCTGGCGAACCGTTTCGCTGCCGAGGACAAGGAGATCGTCTTCCTCGACAAGACGGTCTGCTTCTGCTCGACCATGAACCGCATCGACCTGCCGCACCTGGTCTGGACGCTGGAGTCGCTTGCCGAGGGCACGCTGGTCAATCGCATCGAGGTGGACACGGAGACCGAGGCGTTCGCGAAGCTGGCGCTGGAGCGGATGCTGGCGCTGCCGTAACGGGTTCTTTCCCACCCACCCGCCCGTGCGGGGTGTTTGAAACGGCGCAGGTCCTGCCCGACCGCCTTCGGTGTCGGGC
>NZ_JBHXNW010000178.1:0-2153 GCF_042717365.1 Streptomyces sp. NPDC058534 | reverse complement strand
CAAATCAACCGACCGCTCCAACAACACCCCCACCACACACTCCAACCCCACCCCACGCCCCCTCAACACACCCGCCAACCGCGACGCCCGCTCATTCAACTCCTCATACGACAGCGTCTCCTCCCCACCTACCACCGCCGGTGCATCCGGAGTCCGCGCTACCTGCTCCGCGAACAACTCCACCCAGGTCACGTCAGGCACCGACACACCCGTGTCATTCCAGCCCGCCACCACCTGAAGGCGCTCGGCCTCGGACAGGACATGGACCTGCCCAAGCCGCATCTGAGGCGACGTCACCGCCACCGTCAGCACCCGCACCAACCAGCGTCCGATCCGCTCCACGGTGCCGGCGTCGAACAGATCCGCCGATCCCGTCAGCGACCCGCGCAAACCCCCAGGACGTCCCTCACCATCAACCACCTCACCCAACGACACATCAAGATCAAATCGAGAGGGCAGTTCATGCTCAATCATCATCTGGGCACGCAAACCGGCGAGCTGAAGCGTCGCCTGCCCCGTGTTTCGAACGCTGAGCATCACCTGGAACAACGGATGGCGGGCAAGAGACCGATCTGGTGCCAGCAGTTCCACGAGCCGCTCGAACGGCACGTCCTGGTGGTCGAGGGCAGCAAGACTCGTCTCCCGCACCCGTGCCAGCAGCTCGCTGAAGGTCGGGTCACCTGACATATCGGTGCGCAGCACCAGAGTGTTGACGAAGAAGCCGACCAGGTCATCCAGTGCCTGATCCGTGCGTCCGGCAACCGCTGTACCGATCGGGATGTCGTCCCCCGCGCCCAACCGCTCCAGCAGCACGGCCAGCGCAGCCTGCACCACCATGAACAGCGTGACGCCCTGCTCCCGCGCCAGCAATGCCAGCCGGGCATGCACCTCCGCCGGGACTTCAAGCGGCACCGTGTGACCCCGGTGCGAAGCCATCGCCGGCCGCGGCTTGTCCACCGGCAGCACCAGTTCCTGGGGCGCCCCCGCGAGCGCTCGACGCCAGTAGCCCACCTGCTCCGCCAGCACACTGCCCGGATCGTCCTCCTCACCGAGCACTTCACGCTGCCAGAGGGTGTAGTCCGCGTACTGCACGGGCAGCGGCTCCCAATCGGGCGCACGGCCGTCGCACCGCGCGGCGTACGCGACCGAGATGTCCCGCGCCAACGGCCCCATGGACCAGGCGTCCCCCGCGATGTGATGGAGCACGACCGCCAGCACATGCCTGTGCGCACCGATATCGATCAGTAACCCACGCAGCGGCACCTCGGCCGACAGATCAAACCCACGCCCGGTCTCCTCCGCCACCAGACCCGCCACCTCTCCCTCGGTGGCCCGCCTGACCCTCAACACCTCCCCCACCTCACCGGCAGCCAGGATCTGCTGATACGGCTCTCCGGAAAGGGAAGGGAAAACCGTCCGCAACACCTCATGCCGGGAGATCACGTCACTCATTGCCGCCTGCAACGCCCCAATATTCAGGGCACCCTCCAGACGCAGCACAACCGGCATGTTGTAGGTCGCGCTCGGCCCCTCCAGCTGCGCCAGGAACCACAACCGCCGCTGGGCAAAAGACAACGGAGTCATCGGGCTTCCCCCTCCTTACGCATGGGCCGCAAAGGCGGCCGGGCAGGTTTCCGCTCACTTCCAAGTCGCACCGTGAGTGCCGCCGGCGTCGGTGCCTCGAACAGCGTCCGCATCTCTACCTCGGCCCCAAGGACCGCCCGTATCTGAGAAACCAGGCGGGTCGCGAGCAAGGAGTGTCCGCCAAGTTCAAAGAAGTCGTCATCCGCCCCGACCCGGTCCAACCCGAGCACCGTCGCGAATGCCTCGCACAAGAGGCGTTCTTCCCGTGTGGCCGGCTCACGGCCACCGCCTGCGGCTCCGTGTTCCGGAGCGGGCAGGGCAGCACGGTCGAGCTTGCCATTTGCGGTCAAGGGGAAATGTGGCAGGGAAACGAACGCAGAGGGAACCATGGAGCCGGGGAGCCGCCCGGCGGCAAATGCCCGAAGCTCCGCGGTCAGGTCCTCGCCCGCCCCAGTTCCCTCTTCATGCGCCGGCACGACGTAGGCCACGAGCCGCACATCCCCCGGCACATCCTCACGCGGAACCACCACCACCTGCCCCACCCCCACATGAGACCCCAACACCACCTC
>NZ_JBHXNW010000177.1:0-2249 GCF_042717365.1 Streptomyces sp. NPDC058534 | reverse complement strand
TGGCGGTGTTGGCGCGGGAGCAGGGTGTGACCCTGTTCATGGTGGTGCAGGCCGCGCTGGCGGTGCTGCTGTCCCGGCTGGGGGCGGGCGAGGACATTCCCGTCGGTACGGCGGTTGCGGGGCGCACGGATCAGGCCCTCGATGATCTGGTGGGGTTCTTCGTCAACACGTTGGTGTTGCGTACGGATGTGTCGGGGGATCCCACGTTCGGTGAGCTGCTGGGGCGGGTGCGGGAGACAAGCTTGGCAGCTTTGGAGCATCAGGAGGTGCCGTTCGAGCGCCTGGTGGAGGTGCTGGCACCGGACCGGTCGCTGGCGCGGCATCCGCTGTTCCAGGTGATGCTCACTCTCCAGAATCTGGGTCAGGCGAGGCTGGACCTCCCCGGTCTACGGGTGGCGCCGGTGTCCGGCGGTCTGCGGGTGGCGAAGTTCGATCTCGATGTGTCGTTGGGTGAGGTGACTGACGGTGAGGGTCGCCCGGTGGGGCTGCGGGGGTCGGTTACCGGGGCGGCGGATCTGTTCGACGCGGAAACCGTGGACGCGGTCGCTGAGCGGTTGGTGAAGGTTCTGACGCTGGTGGCCGCAGCCCCGCAGGCTCGGGTGGGGCAGGTCCACGTGTTGTCGGAGGCGGAACGGCGCCAGGTGGTGACCGACTGGAACGACACCGTCGTACCGAGGCCGGAGACCACCTGGCTGGCGCTGTTTGAGGATCGGGTGCTGCGGGATCCGGGTGCGGTGGCGGTGGTGTATGGGAATGAGCGCTTGTCGTATGGGGAGTTGGATGAGCGCGCGAACCGGTTGGCGGGGGAGCTGACCTCTCGGGGTGTGGGGCCGGAGTCGGTGGCGGCGGTCATGCTGGAGCGGTCGGTTGAGCAGGTAGTGACTTTGCTGGCGGTGTGGAAGGCCGGTGCTGCCTATCTCCCCGTCGATCCGGACCACCCCTCTGAGCGGATCGCGTTCACGCTGTCCGACGCTCGCCCGCCCTGTGTGCTCACGACGCGTGCGCAGGCTGGCGAACTTCCGGCAGAACTGGCCGTGCCCGTGCTTGCCGTCGACGAGGCGGAGCCGGCTGGGAGGGGTGAGTGGACGGGTCCGGTCCTGACATCCGGGCATGCGGCGTATGTGATGTACACGTCCGGATCGACGGGGCGGCCGAAGGGTGTGGTGGTCACCCACGGCGGCCTGACCAACCACCTGCTCTGGGCGCAGCGGGTGTTCGGGCTGGAGGCGTCGGACCGAGTGCTGCACAAAACGCCGTTCGGGTTCGACGCGTCGGTATGGGAACTGTGGTGGCCGTTGATGTCCGGGGCGGCGTTGGTGATCGCAGCGCCGGATGGCCACCGCGATCCGGCATACCTGGCGGACTTGATGCGGCGTGAGGAAGTCACCGCCGCGCACTTCGTACCTTCGATGCTGTCGGTGTTCGTCGCCGAGTCCGCGGCGGGCGATTGCACGAGTCTACGGATGCTGTTCTGCGGTGGTGAGGCGCTGACGGGCGCTCTGCATCAACGGGTTACGAGCCTGTTGGATGTGGAGTTGCACAACGTCTACGGGCTGACGGAGACCACGGTCGATTCCACGTCATGGCACGGAGGTACGAGTGAGGCGGCAGGTGGGAGTGTCCCGATCGGCCGACCGGTCGACAACACCCGCGTCTATGTCCTGGACCGGTTCCTGGAGCCGGTGCCGCCGGGTGTGGCGGGGGAGCTGTATGTGGCCGGCACGGGCCTGGCACGCGGATACCACGAGCGACCGGGGCTGACGGCGGAGCGGTTTGTGGCCTGCCCGATCGGCGATTCGGGCGAGCGGATGTACCGGACCGGTGACCTGGCGCGGTGGACCGCGGACGGGCAGCTCGTGTTCGTCGGCCGTGCGGACGATCAGGTGAAGGTGCGGGGCTTCCGGGTCGAGCCGGGTGAGGTCGAGGCCGTCCTGGCGGCACATCCCGAGGTGGCTCGGGCGGTGGTGGTCGCCCGTGAGGAGACTCAGGGTGATGAGCGCCTCGTCGCGTATGTCGTGCCCGAGGGTGATGGTGGGTTGGGCGATGAACTGTCCGGCGAAGTGCGTGCCTTTGTGAGCGCCCGGTTGCCGGAGTACATGGTGCCCTCTGCCGTCGTGGTACTCGACGAGCTGCCCTTGTCGGTGAACGGCAAGGTGGACCGGGCAGCGCTCCCCGCGCCGGGGTATTCGTCTGGCGGTGGGCGGGGTCCGGCTACGGTGGCTGAGGAGCTGGTGTGTCAGGTGTTCGCG
>NZ_JBHXNW010000176.1:0-2366 GCF_042717365.1 Streptomyces sp. NPDC058534 | reverse complement strand
AGGCCCGCGGGCTGGGGGTGAGTCCGGCGACGTTGTTCCATGTGGCGTGGGCGCGGGTGCTCGCGGGTCTGGCGGGGCGGTCGGATGTGGTGTTCGGGACGCTGTTGTTGGGCCGGATGAATGCCGGGCGGGGTGCGGACCGGGTGCCGGGTCCGTTCATGAACACGCTTCCGGTGCGGGTGGATGTGGCGGGCTTGGATGTCGTGGGTGCGGTGCGGGCGATGCAGGCCCAGCTGGCCGGCCTGCTGGTGCATGAGCATGCCCCGCTGGCGCTGGCGCAGAAGGCCAGCGACGTCCCGGCCTCAGCCCCGCTGTTTACGTCGCTGCTCAACTACCGTCGAGGTCCCCAGTCTGGCACCGGGTCCACTCATGGAGGCCGACACCCTTTGGTTGGCGTGAACTTGGTACACAGCCAGGACCTCACGAACTACCCCTTGGCCGTGGCGGTAAATGACGACGGTTCAAGGTTCGGGCTCACGACCGATGTGATTGCTCCAGGTGATCCGGGACTAGTGTGCGCATCGCTGCACACCGCCCTTGACGGTCTGATCACTGCGCTGGAAGAGGCTCCGGAAGGACCACTGCGCGAGATTGCGATCCTTTCCGGTGCCGAGCGCGACCAGATGCTGGCGGGCTGGAACGACACCGTCACCGCGGTCCCAGACACCACGCTGGCCCAGCTGTTTGCGGAGCAGGTGGTACGGGATCCGGGTGCGATGGCGGTGGTGTGTGGGGATGAGCGTTTGGCGTATGGGGAGTTGGATGAGCGGGCGAACCGGTTGGCGGGAGTGCTGGTCGGTCGGGGTGTGGGGCCGGAGTCGGTGGTGGCGATCATGCTGGAGCGGTCGGTTGAGCTGGTGGTGGGGTTGCTGGCGGTGTGGAAGGCCGGTGCTGCCTACCTTCCGATCGATCCCGGTTATCCCTCCGTGCGGATTGCGTTCACGCTGTCCGACGCCCGCCCGTCCTGTGTGCTCACGACGCGTGCGCAGGCTGGTGAACTTCCGGCAGATCTGGCCGTGGCCGTGGTTGCCGTTGACGAGGCGGAGTCGGCTGGGAGGGATGAGTGGACGCGTCCGGTCCTGACGGTCGGGCATGCGGCGTATGTGATGTACACGTCCGGATCTACGGGGCGGCCGAAGGGTGTGGTGGTCACCCACGGCGGCCTGGTCAATCACATGATGTGGATGCAGCGGGTGTTCGGGCTGGATACGTCGGATCGAGTGCTGCACAAGACGCCGTTCGGGTTCGACGCGTCGGTCTGGGAGCTGTGGTGGCCGTTGATGTCAGGGGCGGCGTTGGTGATCGCCGCGCCGGATGGGCATCGTGATCCGGCATACCTGGCGGATTTGATGCGACGTGAGGAAGTCACTGTCGCGCAGTTTGTTCCTTCGTTGCTGTCGGTGTTCGTCGCCGAGTCCGCGGCGGTCGATTTCACGAGCCTGCGGATGCTGTTCTGCGGCGGCGAGGTATTACCGGGTGCTTTGCGTGAGCGCGTCACCGACCTGCTCGGTGTGGAGTTGCACAACCTGTACGGGCTGACGGAGACGACGGTCGATTCGACGTCTTGGCATGGGAGCCCAGGTGAAGTGCTAGGTGGGAGTGTCCCGATCGGCCAGCCGGTCGACAACACCCGCGTCTATGTCCTGGACCGGTTCCTGGAGCCGGTGCCGCCGGGTGTGGCGGGGGAGCTGTTTGTGGAGGGCGCGGGTCTGGCTCGCGGATATAGCGGGCGGCCGGGGCTGACGGGGGAGCGGTTTGTGGCCTGCCCGTTCGGTGGTGCGGGTGAGCGGATGTATCGGACGGGTGACTTGGTGCGGTGGACTGCGGATGGGCAGTTGGTGTTCGTGGGCCGGGCGGATGATCAGGTGAAGGTGCGGGGGTTTCGGGTTGAGCCGGGTGAGGTGGAGGCCGTGCTGGCGGCGCATCCCGGGGTGGGCCAGGCGGCGGTGGTCGCCCGTGAGGATGCTCCGGGGGACAAGCGCCTTGTCGCGTATGTGGTCCTCGCTGCTGAGGGTGCGAAGGGTGATGATCTGCGGAGGTTTGCTGCTGAGCGGTTGCCGGAGTACATGGTGCCGTCGGCGGTGGTGACGCTGGATGAGCTGCCGTTGTCGGTGAACGGGAAGGTGGACCGCTCTCATTTGCCGGTGCCGGAGTATGTGGGGGCCGGTGGTGGGCGAGGTCCTGTCACGGTGGCTGAGGAGCTGGTGTGTCAGGTGTTCGCGGAGGTGCTGGGTGTGGAGCGGGTGGGGGTGGAGGACAACTTCTTTGAGTTGGGTGGGCATTCGTTGTTGGCGGTGTCGTTGGTGCAGCGGTTGCGTGAGCGTGGGTTCGGGGTGTCGGTGCGGGTGTTGTTCGAGGCGCCGACG
>NZ_JBHXNW010000175.1:0-2594 GCF_042717365.1 Streptomyces sp. NPDC058534 | reverse complement strand
CCCATCCGGCGGGGCACGCCCCGGGCGCGGGCGGGGGATGACTACTGATGACCCGATGCAAGAGAACGGACGGGGGGGGGGGCGGGCTACGGCCCGCGCCCACCCTCTTGGGAAGCCTTCTCAGCTTGCGGCTTTGAAGCCACGCAGTCGCAGGGAGTTGCCGACGGCGAAGACCGAGGAGAAGGCCATGGCGGCTCCGGCGATCAACGGGTTGAGGAGTCCGGCCGCGGCGAGCGGCAGCGCGGCGATGTTGTAGGCGAAGGCCCAGAACAGGTTGGACCTGATGGTGCCCAGCGTCCTGCGGGCCAGCCGGATCGCGTCGGCGGCCCGACTTCACCCGGGCCCTCGGCATCCCGGCGTCGCCGGCTCCGACGACTGGGACGACACCGGTGACCAATCCGGCCGGGGCCGCTTCGACTCGACCCTGACCAGCCCGGCGGTGGCCATCCCGTCCGGCACCTCCACCCTGCACCTCGCCTTCGACTCCCACTACCGGCAGGAGAGTCCGCAGGAGGCCGAGGTCACCCTTGAGTTCGACACCGGCGACAAGGTGCGGCTGCTCCACTACACCAGCGCGATGTCCGGGAACACCAACCAGGGCCGGGACCAGGAGAACCGTCTGGTCCGCGTCTCCTGCCCCGTCCCGGCCGAGACCACGTCGGCGATGGCGGGCTTTCGGCTCTTCAACGCCGGCAACAACTGGTACTGGGCGATAGACAACGTACGGCTGTCCACCGCCCGGATCACCGACGCAGACCGGCTGCCGGACCGTCCGGTGGCAACGACGGCTGGCCGCCACCGACACGGCGTGCGGCCGTCGTGGTCGGATCCTCCGTCGTCACAGACCGAGGATGACCAGGGCGGTGTCGTCGGTCGCTCCGGCGGGTGGGATCAGGTCGTCCAGCAGCGCGTCGGCGAGTGTTTCGGGATCGGCGTGCCGGTGGCGGGTCAGAGAGCCGGTAAGCCGCGCCAAGCCGACGTCGATGTCCTCGCCCCTGCGTTCGATCAGCCCGTCGGTGTACAGCACGAGGACGGATCCTTCGGTGAACGTGGTTTCGGTCTGGGGGCGAGAGGTGTGTTCGGGCCGGGTGGCCAGAGGAGGATCGGTGGCCTGGTCGAGGAAGTCCACGGTGCCGTCCGCGCGCACAAGGGCAGCCGGAAGGTGGCCGGCGCTGCTGTAGGAGATGGTGCGGCTGGTGCCGTCGATGACGGCCAGAGCCGCTGTGGTCGACTCGGCGCCGTCCACCGAGCGGGCGTACAGGTCGAGGGCCTCCAGGGCCTTGGCCGGGCCGTCGGCGGCGCGGCAGGCGGCGCTGAGGGCGCTGCGCAGCTGGCCCATGACGCAGGCGGCGACCAGCCCGGAGCCGACGACGTCGCCGACGGCCACGGCGACGCGGCCGCAGGGCAGGTCGACGAGGTCGTACCAGTCCCCGCACACGTTCAGGGACCCGACCGCCGGCCGGTAGCGCACCGCGGAATGCTGCCCCCGCAGGGGGTCGGGCACCGGGAGCATCGCCTCCTGCAGGTGAAGGGCGACCTCGCGTTCGTGGGCGTGGGCCTTGCGCAGCCGTTCGTTGACCTCCTGCAGTTCCCTGGCCCGCCTGTACAGTTCGGCCTCCAGTACCGTGCCCCGGTCGCCTCCGCTCTGGCTGCGGCGCTGGCGGATGAGCTCGGTCAGGTCCTCCTCCCAGTGCAGCAGCCAGGCCACCCGCCGGTCGGGACTCAGGACGGGGACGCAGACCGTACTCCAGTACCGTTCCACCCACACGCCGGGCCGGTGCACGCTTTCCACGTCGTAGCGGTGCAGCGTCATGGCGTCGCGTTCCCCGGTGGCCGCGACCCACCGCAACGAGTCCCGCAGCTTGCGCATGCCGGTCACGGCGGGATCCCCGGGATCGTCGGGGAAGGCGTCGGCCAGGCGGTGGCCCACCACCTGGTCACGGGCACGACCGAGGCCGCTCAGGAACGCCTCGTTGACGTCGGCGTACTCCAGGTCCGTGGTGAACAGGGCCACCATGCTCGGCAGAGCCTGGAAGACCGCCTCGTAGTCGATCTCGGATTCGTTCACGATTCCACCTGCCCGCCACGCCGTGTAGATCACGTGTCCTTTCACGATAGGCACCGGAAGCCCTCCGGTCAGGTCAGCGCACGGGCGGAACGCCCGCTCGGTGGCCAGAGGCCCCCGCGCGCCCGCGTGCCGACATGCTCGGCACCGCTCGTTTGATATCGCTGCCAACCGCGTGGAGATGGTATCTCCGTGCGCCGTCGATTGGCGTGACCGAACCCGTTGGCATCGATAACATTCTCTGTCATAGTTCCAGCTACCGATGGCCGGCCCGGGTTCCCGGGGGCGGCTGCGTGTCGCCGATCTCTCGGCCCTGCGGAGACATCTCCTCCGCGCCACCCTTGTCAAGGAGGAGCTGTGAAGCGATCAACTGTCCGTTTCATTGGAGTTTCGGGCGCCCTTGTCCTGGCCCTCGCCGCCAGTGGCTGCTCGGATTCCGGTTCGGACTCGGCGTCGTCCTCGGGCAAGGCATCGATAACATTCTGGGGTTGGGCTCCGGGCTACGAGGACGCGGTCAAGGCCTTCAACA
>NZ_JBHXNW010000174.1:0-2704 GCF_042717365.1 Streptomyces sp. NPDC058534 | reverse complement strand
GCCGGAGGCCTTCAACTTCTGCAGCACGTCCCGCCACTGGTCGGGGCTCGGCAGCCGCCAGTAGTGGAACTCACCGGACCATACGGTCAGCCGCTTGCCGTCGATCTTGAGGGACTTGTCGTCCCAGGTGATCCGGTGCGCCTGTCCGTCGTTGCCGGGGAACTCGACCGCCCTGGAGGCCGCGGGCGCCGCCGGGTTGGCCGGACCATCCGGTGCGGCCGCGGCGCCGCCCACCGGCAGCAGGGCCGAGAGCGCCAGGGCGAGTCCGGCCGCCAGGGTCCGGAGGCCCGGCCCCGAGCGCGATGAGGAGCATGGCGCCGGGGAGGAGTGCTGTCGGGGTCTGCGGAGTCCCGATGTCTGCTTCACTGCGCCTCCGATGACTGCGTGTCAGGGGTTTCTTCTGCGGATGGTGCGCTGCGCCGAGCCGGGTGGCCCTGGGCGGACGCGTCTGCACGTGGACACGTCAGCCCGCTGCTCGACGGTGAGGTCCGGGCCGGTCGCGGAGGCTCGTCAGGCGCACAAGCCGAGCGCTACCGGCACCCGACTCGACGTTCTGCGGCGCGAGCTCCACTTCCCGCTCGTGGAGCGTGGACCGGTCGAACTGCACGGGACCCCTTTGAGCAGCACCTGACAATGCACGTATTCGATTGGAACAGGGCTCTTCTTGCAGTTTCGAGCACACTAGCCGCACGGATGCAAAGTGGTCCAGACCCTTGCACCCACTGCCTGAGCGCGGGTCGCGCCCGCTGCGCACTCCTCGACCAGCCGCGACACCGCGGCGAGAGGGCGCGTGACCTCGCCGCGAACCGTGCACGGGGCACCACGCGGCCAGCACCGACAACCCGGACAACAACGGCCGGGCTCACCGCCCCCGAGGCACCTGCCGTCGCGCCGGTTCGCCGACCGGTGCCGTGCTGGCGCGCACGACCAACGTGGGCTCGACGGAGGCGGGTTCGGGCACGGCACCCGGATCCGCGATGTGCCGCAGCAGGTGGGCGACAGCGAGGGCGCCCATCTCGGCGAACGGCTGGGCCACCGTGGTCAGCGAGGGGGAGCAGTACTCGGCCAGCGCGATGTCGTCCACACCGACCACGGAGATGTCCTCCGGCACCCTGCGACCGAGTTCGTGCAGAGCCCGGATCACTCCGAAGGCCATCTCGTCACTCGCCACGAAAACTGCGGTGACGTCGGGGATCTTCCCCAGGACCAGGCCATTGCGGTACCCGGAGGCCGGCGTCCAGTCACCCTCCAGCACCGGCGGCACGGACAGCCCCGCCTCCTGGAGGGTGTCACGCCAGCCTGCACAGCGGCTGGCGGCGTCGAGCCACTGCTCGGGCCCCGCGACATGCCAGACGGCCTCGTGGCCCAGCTCGATCAGGTGACGTGTCGCCAGACGCGCCGCCAGGGTCTGGTCGACGGCGACCACCTCCGTCGCGGAGGTCCTCGATCCGTCGATGGTGACCGTCGGCACCGAGCGGGTGAGCTGTTCGATCCTCGGGCTCACATGGACCAGTGGCACCGAGAGGATCACACCCTCGACATCCTGCTCCGCCAGCCGGGACAGTGCGGCCTCGATCGCGGCGGTGTCCAGCGACGCGGTGGTCACCGTACTGACCGCATACCCGGCCTCGCGTGCAGCGGTATCGATGCCGAAGGTCAGGTTCGCGCGGGAGTAGAAGTTGGTCTGCAGCGTCACGACGCCGATCGTCCGGCTGCGCCCCGACGACAGCATTCGCGCGGCGTTGTTCTTGCGGTAGCCGAGCTGTTCGACGGCGGCGAGCACCTTGGCGCGGGTCTTTTCCTGGACGTTGGGGTGACCTGCGAGGGTGCGGGACACCGTCTGGGCGGATACCCCGGCCAGCCGGGCGACGTCGGCCATGCCGGGTTGCCGCGCGACGCCGTCACCGTCCGTCCACGTCCTGACGGACGTCCCGCCGGCCCCCGGTGTTTCCGATGACATCGCTCGCCCTTCCAGAGAAACCGCGGCCCGTGCCGCTCAGTCGCAGGTGGTGCTCCCGCCCGCCAGTCTAGCGAGCCAGACCCTATTGGCATCGATAACATCATCTGCCATAGTTCCCGCCAACACGTGATCCCGGCTGGATCGGTTTCACCCGGGACGCCGTAGCCGACGTCGAGGAGGCGGAGTGGCGTCAGTATGGCAGCGATAACATCACGCGCGGCCAGTCCGGTGAGGAACGCGTCGAGTTCAGGAAACCCGCACGCACCCGCCTCCCTTGCGCGTGCACCGGCAGCCCCGGTTCGCCGGCCGCCACGGGGCTCTCCCCGGCCGGACGCGCACCCGACGACGTCGTCCGACCGCGACGGCCCCGCACTCGGCCGCGCCGTCCGCCGCGCCGCCTCTGGCACGCATTCTCCACCCTTTCCGTCCCTCATCCGACCCGAGGAGGAAGAACCAAGTGGACACCCTGGCACCTTCAACACCCCGCCCACCCGGGCGCAGACGAGTTCCCCGTCGCGGCGCCGTCGTGGCGGCACTGGGCCTCACCCTGGGCATGCTGTCGACCGCCGCCGTTCCCGCCGTCGCGGCGCTGCCCCGGGCCGCCGTCGACGCCCCCGCGGCGGCCAGGACGCCGGTTGAACTGAGCCGAGGCGGGCTGACCGTCACCGTGGCGAAGGAGTTTCCCCAGGTCATCTCCTACCGCCTGGGCGAGCGCCGCCTCGACGGTCAGGCGTCCGCCCTGGA
>NZ_JBHXNW010000173.1:0-2722 GCF_042717365.1 Streptomyces sp. NPDC058534 | reverse complement strand
CCCCCCCCCCCCCCCGCGCGGCCGCGCCCAGCCCGCGGGGTGGCGCCCAGCCCGCGCGGCTGCGCCCGGCCGGCGTGCCATCGCCCGGCCCGGCGCGGCGACGCATGCGGGCCCCCCGGCCGGCACGCGGCCGGGAGGCGCCCGCAGGACGTATCTGTGGAGGTTGTTGCGAACGCCCCCCGCGCGGCCTGCGCGGTTGCGTCGGCGGCCGCCCCTCAGCCGGGCGCGGGGCTGCTGCGCCCCCGTCGGCCCGATGGCCCCGATGGCCCCGATGGCCCCGAGACGGGTGTGCTCGGGGGCGGCACCAGGTGACCGAAGGGGCGGCGCGGCGGTCAGATGCCCGGGGGCGACTGGCCGCGCCGGGCGCGGAGACGGGGCCAGACCACTGCCCACACGCTCAGGCGGCGACCGTCCGTACCGGCAGGTCCCCCATCGCCTCCCTCAGAGCTGCGGCCAGCTCCTCGTACTCCGCGCTGCGGGCCGCACCCGTGCGCATGGTGAGGGCGATGCGGCGGGTCGGGGCCGGGGCGGTGAAGGAGGCGGTGAGGAGTTGGGTGGAGCGGGATGTCTCCACGCGGACCGCGGTGCGCGGCAGCAGGGTGACTCCGAGACCGCCCGCCACCAGCTGGACCAGGGTCGACAGACCGGCGGCCGTGGTCGTCGCGGGGACGCCCGCCCGACCCGCCTCCCGGCAGATGTCCAGCGCCTGGTCGCGCAGGCAGTGGCCCTCGTCGAGCAGCAGCAGGTTCAGCTCGCGCAGCACCGAGCGGTCGATCCCCTCCCGGCCGCCGAGCCGGTGGTCGAGCGGGGTGACGAGTACGAAGTCCTCGTCGAAGAGCGGGAGTTCCGTGACACCGGGCACCCCGAGCGGGACGGCGAGCAGCAGCAGGTCGAGGCGGCCGGTGGTGAGGCCGTCCAGGAGGCTCGCGGTCTGCTCCTCGTGGACCTGGAGGTCGAGGTCGGGGTAGCGGTCGTGGACGAGGCGCAGCACCGTCGGCAGCAGGTACGGGGCGACGGTCGGGATGACGCCGAGCCGCAGCGCGCCGGTGAAGGGCGCCCGTACCGCCTCCGCCTCCTCCAGCAGCGCGCCGACCTCCGCCAGTACCGCCTTCGCCCGTACCGCGAGCCGTTCGCCGGCCGGCGAGAGCAGCACCTTGCGCGTCGTGCGCTCCAGGAGGGTGACACCCAGTGCCTCCTCCAGCGCGGAGACGGCACCCGAGAGCGCGGGCTGGCTCACCCCGATCGCCGCGGCGGCGTCGCGGAAATGCAGGTGCTCCGCGACCGCGTCGAAAGCCCGCAGCTGGGCGAGGCTGGGCTGCCTCTTCTTACCGGACACTAATAGCCACCTCCGATCAACTCGACCGAGTGTAGCTATTTCACTAATCAATGCACCCTGTGCCAACATCAAGAACGTCCAACCCATGGGAAACACCAGCAAAACGGGTGTTTCCTCGCTGCAAGGAGAGCGCGTGCTCACTGTCGGTGACAAGTTCCCCGAGTTCGATCTGACCGCCTGCGTCTCGCTGGAGAAGGGCGAGGAGTTCCAGCAGATCAACCACAAGACCTACGAGGGTCAGTGGAAGGTCATCTTCGCGTGGCCCAAGGACTTCACCTTCGTGTGCCCGACCGAGATCGCCGCCTTCGGCAAGCTGAACGACGAGTTCGCCGACCGTGACGCCCAGGTCCTCGGCTTCTCCGGCGACTCCGAGTTCGTCCACCACGCCTGGCGCAAGGACCACGACGACCTGCGTGACCTGCCCTTCCCGATGATGGCGGACTCCCGGCGCGAGCTGATGCGCGACCTCGGCATCGAGGGCGAGGACGGCTTCGCCAAGCGCGCCGTGTTCATCGTGGACCAGAACAACGAGATCCAGTTCACCATGGTGACCGCCGGCTCGGTCGGCCGTAACCCCAAGGAGGTCCTGCGGGTCCTCGACGCCCTGCAGACCGACGAGCTCTGCCCGTGCAACTGGAGCAAGGGCGACGAGACCCTCGACCCGGTCGCGCTGCTCTCGGGAGAGTGAGCTGACATGTCCCTCGACTCCCTGAAGTCCGCCGTCCCGGACTACGCCAAGGACCTGAAGCTCAACCTGGGCTCGGTCATCGGCAACTCCGACCTCCCGGCACAGCAGCTGTGGGGCACCGTGCTGGCGACCGCCATCGCCTCGCGCTCCCCCATCGTGCTGCGCGAGCTGGAGCCGGAGGCGAAGGCCAACCTCACGCCGGAGGCGTACAAGGCCGCCAAGTCGGCCGCCGCCGTGATGGCGATGAACAACGTCTTCTACCGCACCCGGCACCTGCTGTCGGACCACGAGTACGGCACCCTGCGCGCCGGTCTGCGGATGAACGTCATCGGCAACCCGGGCGTCGACAAGGTCGACTTCGAGCTGTGGTCCTTCGCGGTGTCCGCCATCAACGGCTGCGGCATGTGCCTGGACTCGCACGAGCAGGTCCTCCGCAAGGCCGGTGTGGACCGCGAGACGATCCAGGAGGCGTTCAAGATCGCCGCCGTGGTCGAGGCCGTCGGCGTCACGCTGGACGCCGAGGCGGTCCTGGCCGACCAGTAGTCCCGCCACGCGGCACGTATGCGACGGGCCCCGTCCACCTTCCGGTGGGGGGGGCCCGGGGCGGCGGGGGGCCGCGGGCATGGCGGCGGGAGGGGGGCGGGGGGGGGGGCGCGGGGGGGGGGGGGCCCCCGCCCCCCGCGCGCGGGGCGAGCACA
>NZ_JBHXNW010000172.1:0-3088 GCF_042717365.1 Streptomyces sp. NPDC058534 | reverse complement strand
GGGCACGCGAGCCCTTCGCAGTCGTACGCTGATCAGCACCGACCGAGACCGTGTGGGAGACGAACGTCATGCCCCTGCTGGAGCCCAAGCCGGACAGCCTCCGACCGGGACCGGGCCGCGCCGCCGCGGCCGACCGGGTCCCCGACCGAGGCGCCTCGGGGACGCCCGAGCGGCTCCGCACGGAGCTGACCGCACTGCTCGGTCCGGAGAAGGTCCGCTGGAAGGTCTCCGACCTGGTCAAGTACGCCTCCGACGCCAGCCCGTACCGGTTCGTCCCCCAGGTCGTCGTCCTGCCCGAGACCACCGAGGACATCTCCGCGATCATGGCGTACGCGCGCGCCCACGGCCGCGACCTCGTCTTCCGCGCCGCCGGCACCAGCCTGAACGGCCAGGCCCAGGGCGAGGACATCCTCGTCGACGTCCGCCGCCACTTCACCGGCGTGCAGGTCCTGGACGACGGCGCGCGGGCCCGCATCCGGCCCGGCACCACGGTCATGCGGGCCAACGCGACCCTCGCCCGGTACGGCAGGGTCCTGGGCCCCGACCCGGCCAGCGCCATCGCCTGCACCGTCGGCGGCGTCGTCGCCAACAACGCCTCCGGCATGACCGCCGGCACCACCCGCAACTCGTACCGCACCCTCAACTCGCTGACCTTCGTGCTGCCGAGCGGCACCGTCGTCGACACCGCCGACCCGGACGCGGACGAGAAGCTGGCACGCTCCGAGCCGGAACTGTGCGCGGGCCTGCTGGCCCTCAAGGCGGAGATCGAGGCGGACACGGCACTCACGGCCCGCATCCGCGCCAAGTACGAGATCAAGAACACCAACGGCTACCGGCTCGACGCCTTCCTGGACGGCGCCACGCCCGTGCGGATCCTGCGCGGTCTGATGGTCGGCTCGCAGGGCACCTTCGGGTTCATCTCCGACGTCGTGTTCGACACCGTGCCGCTGGACCGCAGGGTCACCAGTGGCCTGCTCTTCTTCCCCTCGCTGACCGCCGCGGCGGCGGCCGTGCCCCTCTTCAACGGGGCCGGGGCCCTGGCCGTCGAGCTGATGGACGGCAACACGCTGCGCGCCTCGGTGAGCGTGCGGGGCGTGCCGGCGGACTGGGCCGGCCTGCCGCGGGAGACCGCGGCGCTGCTGGTGGAGTTCCGGGCGCCCGACGAGGCGGGCCAAGAGGTGTACGAGCGGGCGGCGGCCGGGGTCCTGGAGCGGCTCAGCCTCGTCGCGCCCGTCCCCTCCGTGACCAACGAGTTCACCCGCGACGCCAAGGTCATCTCGGGATACTGGAAGGCCCGCAAGGCGTTCGTCACCGCGGTCGGCGGCTCCCGGCCGGCGGGCACCACACTGATCACGGAGGACTTCGCGGTCCCGCCCTCCCGGCTGGCCGACGCCTGTGAGGACCTGCTCCGGCTCCAGGCCGACCACGGTTTCGACGCGGCCGTCGCCGGTCACGCCGCCCACGGCAACCTGCACTTCCTGCTCGCCTTCGACGCGTCGAAGGCGTCCGACGTCGACCGGTACGCCGCGTTCATGGACGACTTCTGCCGGATGACCGTGGAGCGCTTCGACGGGTCGCTGAAGGCGGAGCACGCCACCGGACGCAACATCGCCCCGTTCCTGGAGCTGGAGTGGGGACCGCGGGCGACCGAGCTGATGTGGCGCACGAAGCAACTCGTCGACCCCGACGGCGTCCTGGCCCCCCGGATCGTCCTGGACAGGGATCCCAGGGCCCACCTGCGCGGCCTCAAGACGATCCCCGGCATCGAAGCGGTCGCCGACCCCTGCATCGAGTGCGGCTTCTGCGAACCCACCTGCCCCAGCCACGACCTCACGACCACCCCACGCCAGCGGATCGTGCTGCGCCGCGAGATGATGCGCCAACCGGACGGCTCACCGGTGGAGGAGCAACTCCTCGCCTCCTACGGCTACGACGCCGTCGACACCTGCGCGGGCGACTCCACCTGCCGCATCGCCTGCCCCGTCGGCATCGACACCGGCGCCATGATGAAGGACTTCCGGCACCAGCGGCACTCCCCGCGCGAGGAGCGGATCGCCGCGCTCACCGCGAGGCGGTTCAAGGCCGTCGAGACGTCGGCGCGCCTGGCGGTCGGCGCGGCGGACCGGATCACCGACCGGCTGCTGACGGCCGCCACCGGGCTCGCCCGCAAGGCCGTACGCCCCGACCTCGTGCCCGAATGGCTGCCGGAGATCCCCGGCGCGGCCACCCGCGCCGTGCCCCGCACCGCGAAGGCGGACGCGCGGGCCGTCTACTACCCCGCCTGCGTCAACCGCATCTTCGGCGGCCCCGAGAGCGACGACACCCCCTCGCTCCAGCAGGCCCTGGTCGACGTCTCGGCCCGCGCCGGCAAACCGGTCTGGATCCCGGACGACGTCGCCGGCACCTGCTGCTCGACGATCTGGCACTCCAAGGGCTACGAGGACGCCAACACCGTGATGGCCAACCGCGTCGTCGAGGCCGCCTGGGCCTGGACCGGGGGCGGCCGGCTCCCGCTGGTCGTGGACGCCTCGTCCTGCACGCTGGGCATCGCGGACGAGGTCGTCCCCTACCTCACCGAAGCCAACCGGGAACTGCACCGGCACCTGACGGTGGTCGACTCCGTCGTCTGGGCCGCCGAGGAACTCCTGCCCGGGCTGACGATCCGGCGCACGGCCCGCTCGGCGGTGCTGCACCCCACGTGCTCGATGCAGCACCTGGACGACGTGGAGCAACTGCGCGAGGTCGCCCAGGCGGTCGCCGACGAGGTCGTCGTTCCGGACGACGCCGGATGCTGCGCCTTCGCCGGTGACCGGGGCATGCTGCACAAGGAGCTGACGGCGTCCGCGACGGCGAAGGAGGCCGCCGAGGTCACCTCGCGCGACTACGACGCCCATCTCTCCGCCAACCGCATGTGCGAGATCGGGATGGACCGGGCGACGGGACGCGCGTACCACTCGGTCCTGATCGAACTGGACCGGGCGACCCGGCCCTGACTCAGCGCTGGGTGAGGGTCTGGGGGTAGTCGGTGATGATGCCGTCGACGCCGAGGGCGAGCATGTTGCGGATGGCGCCGGGTTCGTCGACGGTC
>NZ_JBHXNW010000171.1:0-3200 GCF_042717365.1 Streptomyces sp. NPDC058534 | reverse complement strand
TGGCTCTTTTTTTTATACGCGAGGGGCGGCGCCCCGGCCGCGGCCCCCGCCCCCCCGGGGGCCCCCACCGGGGGGGGCGCGGCTCCGCCCCCGACCCCCCCCGCCGCCCGTCACCGCCCGCTCAGCCCTCCGCCGGCACCCCGCGCACCCCGCGCGCCAGCAGTGCCGGGGACTCGGGGCGGCCGTCCAGGATGCGGTTGGTCCGGGTGACCACCTGCCATCCGGGGGCCGAGTCCGTACGGCGCAGCCGCCAGTGGTTGGCGGTGGCCCGGCGCACCACGTACCGGCCCTCCTCGTGCACCACCATCAGCGAGTGGCACACCGCGACCGCCTCGTCGCCGTCGACCGTGATGTGCGGCGGCCCCACGACGTGCGCGCAGCCCTGCCGGATCCAGCCTTGGTGCGCTGCGGACCGCACCATCTCGCCGATCTGCTTCCGGCCCGCGAGGAAGAGCTCGTCGATGTCGTAGACACCGTCCGGCGCCCAGAGCGCGGCGACACCGTCCGCGTCGCCGCCGTCGACCAGCGGCCCGTACGAGGCCATCATCCTGGCGATGTCCCGCTCGTCCTCCAGACGCCGCAGCCGTGCTTCGACGTCGTCCGGCAGTCGCTCGCTCATGCCGCCGCCTCCTCCCTCGCCGCGACACCGGCGATCTCCGCCAGCGCCTCCAGCTGCTCCACGTAGTGGGCCGCGGACCCGGCGGACAGCGACACGCTGACCAGCGTGGCCCCCGCCTCGGACACCCCGTGCAGCGCCTTCGCCGCGGCGTCCGCGTCGCCGGACGGATCCAGCGGGCGCCCCGCGCTCAGCACCACCTCGAAGCCCTCCGGCAGCGGCGCGGCGTCGACCATCTCGCGCAGCCGGTCCAGCGGCAGCCCGAACGGCACCCAGCCGTCCCCGTACGCCACGGCCCTGCGCAGCGAACGCGGCGTACGGCCGCCGATCCACAGCGGCACCGTCTCCTGCACGGCGTGCGGTTCCACCACGAAGCCCTCGTAGTCGAAGTGCTCCCCGTGATAGGCCGGTTCACGGCGGGACAGCGAGGCTCGCAGCGCCGCAAGGGCGTCGTCGGCGATCCCGCCCCGTCCCTCGTAGGCCGCGCCGAGCAGCCGGAACTCCTCCTCCAAACTCCCCACGCCGAGCCCGAGCACGAGCCGTCCGCCGGAGATCCGGTCCAGCGTGCCGTAGCGCTTGGCGAGGGCCAGCGGGTGGTGGTAGCCCAGCACCAGGACCTGGGTGGCGAGCCGGATGCGGCGGGTGCGGGCGGCGAGGTACCCGAAGGTGGCGAGCGGATCCCAGTAGGTCCCGCCCCGCTGCTCGGCGACGTCCACGGGCACCGCCACGTGCTCCGAACAGGTCAGGTGGTGGAAACCGAGCCGGTCGGCGGCCTCGGCGACCGCCCCCAGCTCCTCGATGCCGGCGCCGCGCTCCCACGGGGAGTGGACACCGGGTACGGCCGTGACGACGGGACTGGTGATGCCGATCCGCATGGGGGCACCTCTCTCGGACGCGAGCAGACGGGAGGGGAAGGGTCATCCAAGTCCGCGCCCCGCGCCGGAAGCGGCCGGGTCCCACTGACCGGAACGCCGCGCACCGCGCCCGCACGGCACGCGAAAACATCGACGGCCGACGGAAGGACGCCCTGACCGTGCCCCGAACGAGTGGCGAAAGAGCCCCCGCGCACCCCACCTCGGCCAAGCAGCGCCAGCGTCACGCCCGGATCCTGCGGAGCGCGGCGCGCCTCGGCGCGGCACACGGCCTCGAGCGGATGCAGATGCACGACGTGGCCAGGGAGTCCGGCGTCGCGATCGCCACCCTCTACCGCTACTTCCCGTCGAAGACGCATCTGTTCGCCGCCGTCATGCGCGCCCAGATACTCCGCCTCGACGCCGAGACCCCGCCCCCTCCACCGGGCACCGGACCGGTGGAGGCTGTGACCGACCTGCTCACCGAGGCGAGCCGACGGCTCTTCGAACAGCCGCTGCTGGCCCTCGCGATGATGCGGGCCAACAACGTCGCCCCCGTCGACTGCGGCGGCCCGGCCCGCCGCACGGACGAGCTCCTCGCCGATCTGATGCTGCGTACGGCAGGGGTGAGCGACCCCACCGAGCGGGACCGCCGCGTGGTCCGTCTCCTGCAGCAGGCCTGGTACGGGCTGCTCACCACCGTCCTCTACGAACGTTCCTCGCCCCGGGACGCGCAGGACGGCATCCGGCTGGCCTGCCGCCTGCTGCTCGGACCGCAGCCCGGTCACCGGGAGTGGACGGGCCCCGGCGGGAGCGGGCTGATTACCGTGCCAGAACTGCATCGGCCGACCTGAGGAGTCCCCCATGCCCCGCAACGTCGTCGTCACCGGATCGGGTTCCGGTATCGGTGCCGCCCTCACCGACCTCCTGCGCGCCCGGGGCGACCGCGTCATCGGGGTCGACCTGCGCGGCGGCGAGATCGACGCCGACCTGTCCACCCCGAAGGGCCGTGCCGCTGCCGCCGCCGCGGCGACCGAGGCGGCCGGCGGCGTCGTGGACGCGGTCGTCACCTGCGCCGGTACCTCCGTGCCCGGCACCGCGATGGTGACCGTCAACTACTTCGGCACCACCGAGTTCGTCACGGCGCTGCGTCCGGCCCTCGCCGCCGCCCCGCAACCCCGCGTCGTCCTCATCGGCTCCATATCCGGCACCCAGCCCACCGACCCGGACGTCGTCGCGGCCTGCCTGGCCGCCGACGAGGGCAAGGCCCTCGCGCACGCGGAACGGGCCGTCGCCGATGGCCACGCGCGCCGGCTCTACCCCTCGTCCAAGGCGGCGCTCGCCCAGTGGGCGCGGCGCACCGCCGTCGCCGAGGGCTGGGCCGACGCCGGGATACCCGTCAACGTCGTCGCGCCCGGCATCGTGCTCACTCCCATGAGCGCGGGCATCTTCGACGACCCGGATATGAAGAAGGTCATGGACACCGCCGTCCCGATGCCGCTGAACGGCTACCTCCGGCCGGAGGACGTGGCGCGGGCGGTCCTGTTCCTGGCCGGTGACGACAACACGCACATCACCGGGCAGGTCCTCTACGTCGACGGGGGCGCCGAGGCGACGCTCCGCGAACCCTCGCACTTCTGAGCCACCGGGAGCACTCACCGGCAGACGCCGTGCCCCGGCCGCGGGACAGGGGGCGGGGGCCCGGGGGGGGGGGGGCGCGCAGACGTGAGGAG
>NZ_JBHXNW010000170.1:0-3292 GCF_042717365.1 Streptomyces sp. NPDC058534 | reverse complement strand
TCGGGGAGCGGGTGGTGCGGGATCCGGGTGCGGTGGCGGTGGTGGATGGGCGGGTGGAGTTGTCGTATGGGGAGTTGGATGAGCGGGCGTCTCGGTTGGCGGGTGTGTTGAGGGCGCGTGGGGTGGGGTTGGAGTCGGTGGTGGGGGTGATGTTGGAGCGGTCGGTGGATGTGGTGGTGGCGTTCCTGGCGGTGTGGAAGGCCGGTGGTGCCTATCTGCCCGTCGATCCGGAGTATCCGGCGGATCGAGTGGCGTGGATGTTGGAGGACGCGGCGCCGGTGTGTGTGGTGACCAGCGCACAGTTGGCGGGTGGGTTACCGGAAGGTCTTGGGGTGCTGGTGGATGTGGCGGCGGGTGATGGGCCGGTGGAGTCGGCGGGAGTGGCGGTCGGGATGGGGGATGCGGCGTATGTGATCTATACGTCGGGGTCGACGGGTCGGCCGAAGGGTGTGGTGGTGTCGCATGGGGCGCTGGCCAACTACGTGGCCTGGTGTGTGGGGGCGTATCCGGGGGTGCGGGAGAGCAGTCTGCTGCATGGGTCGGTGTCGTTCGATCTGGGTGTGACGGGGTTGTATGCGGCGTTGGTGTCGGGTGGGTGTGTGTTCGTGTCCGGGCTGGACGAGGGTCTGCCGGCGGTGCTGGGTGGGCGTCGTCTGGGCTTCTTGAAGGTGACTCCCAGTCATCTGCCGTTACTGGAGGCGCTGCCGGGGGAGTGTGTGCCGACGGGGCAGTTGATGGTGGGCGGGGAGGCGTTGAGCTGGGGTGTGGTGGAGTGGTGGCGTGAGGCGCATCCGGACTTGGTGGTGGTGAATCACTACGGACCGACGGAGGGGACGGTCGGCTCGGCGCACTACGTGATTGGTGCGGATGAGGGTGTGGGCGTGGGTTCGGTTCCGATTGGGCGGTCGTTTGCGACGACGAGGACGTTCGTCCTGGACCGGTTCCTGGAGCCGGTGGCGCCTGGGGTTGTGGGTGAGTTGTATGTGGCGGGTAGTCAGTTGGCTCGCGGGTACCACCAGCGTCCGGGTCTGACCGGGGAACGCTTCGTGGCGTGCCCGTATGGCGGGCCGGGTGAGCGGATGTACCGGACGGGGGACCTGGTCCGGTGGACCGCGGACGGGCAGCTGGTGTTCGTCGGCCGTGCGGACGACCAGGTGAAGCTGCGTGGCTACCGGATCGAGCCGGGTGAGGTCGAAGGCGTCCTGGCGGCGCACCCTGCGGTGGACCGGGCGGTGGTGTTGGTCCGCGAGGATGTGCCGGGTGACCGGCGCCTGGTGGCCTACGTCGTCGCCGACTGTGAGGTTGCTGTGGATGGCGACCTGCGGAGCTTTGTGGCTGAGCGGTTGCCGGAGTACATGGTGCCGTCGGCGGTGGTGGTACTGGACGGGATGCCGTTGACGGTGAACGGGAAGGTGGACCGGGCCGCGTTGCCGGCGCCGGAGTACGCGTCCGCTGGTGGGCGGGGCCCTGCGACGGTCGTCGAGGAGCTGGTGTGTCAGGTGTTCGCGGATGTCCTGGGTGTGGAGCGGGTGGGGGTGGAGGGCAACTTCTTCGAGCTGGGTGGGCACTCTCTGTTGGCGGTGACCTTGGCGTCCCGGCTGCGCGAGCGCGGGTTCGGGGTGTCGGTTCGGGTGTTGTTCGAGGCTCCGACGCCGGCGGCGCTGGCAGCTGCCGGCAGTAGTGAGGGTGTGGTGGAGGCGCCTCCGAACGGGATTCCGGAGGGGGCGGACGTGGTCACGCCGGAGATGCTGCCGCTGGTCGAGCTGACGCCGACGCAGATCGACTTGGTCTGTGCGTCGGTCGAGGGTGGGGCGGCGAATGTGGCGGACGTGTATCCGCTGGCGCCGTTGCAGGAGGGCATCTTCTTCCACCATCTGATCACCGAGCCGGGTGAGGCGGATGCGTATCTGGTGCCGATGACTCTGGGATTTGACAGTCGTGAGCGGCTGGATGAGTTTCTGGATGCGTTGCAGCGGGTGGTGGACCGGCACGACATCTATCGCACCGGGGTCGTGTGGCAAGGGCTGCCCGAGCCGGTACAGGTGGTCTGGCAGCGTGCGGTCGTTCCCGTGACCGAGGTGAGGCTGTCGCCGGACGGGGATCCCGCCGATGAACTGCTGGAGGTCGCTGGGCGGTGGATGGATGTGGGACAGGCGCCATTGGTGCGGGTGCATGTAGCTGCGGATCCTGCAACGGATCGGTGGCTTGGATTGGTACAGGTGCATCACCTGTTGCAGGACCACACGGCGTTGGACGTGGTTTTGGGTGAGGTCGCCGCGCTGATGGAGGGGCGTGGGGACGACTTGCCGGTGCCGCTGCCGTTCCGGGACTTCGTGGCCCAGGCTCGGCTAGGAGTGTCTCGTGCGGAGCACGAGGAGTACTTCGCCCAGTTGCTGGGTGATGTCATGGAACCGACGCTGCCGTTCGGCCTGGCCGACGCTCATGGTGACGGCGCGGGTGTGCGGTCCGCGCGGCTGCGGGTGGATGACGGGCTGGCAGCGCGGGTACGCGAGGGAGCGCGCACGATCGGGGTGAGTCCGGCGACGTTGTTCCACGTGGCGTGGGCGCGGGTGCTGGCGAGCCTGGCCGGTCGGACGGACGTGGTGTTCGGGACCGTACTGCTGGGCCGGATGCATGCCGGAGCTGGTGCGGAGTGGGTGCCTGGTCCGTTCATGAACACTCTGCCGGTGCGGGTGGATGTGGCGGGCCTGGACGTGGTGGGTGCGGTGCGAGCGATGCAGGCCCAGCTGGCCGGCCTGCTGGTGCACGAGCACGCTCCGCTCGCGCTTGCGCAGAAGGCAAGCGCGGTCTCGGCCTCAGCGCCGTTGTTCACCTCCTTGCTGAACTACCGCCACGATCGTCGACGGGCCGACGTGCCCTCTGACGAGAGTCGGCACCAGCTCAATGGCGTGGAAATGGTCTACAGCCGGGAGTCCACCAACTATCCGCTGGCCGTATCGGTGGATGACTTGGGGACGGGGTTCGCCATCACGACCGACGTAGTTGCTCCGGAAGACCCGAACCTCGTGTGCCAGTTGCTGCATACGGTGATCGACAACCTCACTGAAGAACTGGAGGCCGGTTCTGACACCCCGTTGCGTGCGGTGGAGGTGCTGGCGCCGTCGGATCGTGAGCGGGTGTTGGCGGAGTGGAACGACACCGAGAGGCTGCTTTCCGAGGAGACGGTGGTGGGTCTCTTCGAGCGGCAGGTGGTGCGGGATCCGGGTGCGGTGGCGGTGGAGCAGGGTGGGGTGGGTGTGTCGTATGGGGAGTTGAATGTTCGTGCGAATCG
>NZ_JBHXNW010000169.1:0-3336 GCF_042717365.1 Streptomyces sp. NPDC058534 | reverse complement strand
GACCAGGACGGTGCTCCTGGTCCGGTCCGTGGCGCGGGCCCCGGGGGCGGCGGGTCAGACGGCCAGCGAGAGGCCGCGCTCCTCGTCGGGCTCCACCGTGCGGACCTCTGGTGCCGTCCGCCCCTTCGCGAGCAGCAGTGTGTCCGCCTTCGCCACCGCGTCGTGGACGCCGGTCGTCGCCATCATCACGCAGAGCGTGTAGCTGACGTCCGCCAGCTCCCGCGCCGCCGCCGGGCTCTCCCTCTCCGCCTGAGCGATCCGCAGCGACGCGTACCGCGTCAGCAACTCCCTGACGACCTTCGGGTCGGGTTCGAGCACGAAGCGCCCCTCTCTCGATTTTCGCTCCGTATGCCCGAACCTGGTCGAAACAATCACATCACGGGTGCCGCTGCTCGCAATTGACGAGATTCTGTCGCCGGCTGTCCGGCCGCCACCCTGAATGGTCGACAAGTTGATTGAAAACACTCACCGCAGGCCCCACTCCCGTTCCACGACCTCCCGAAAGCCGCGCGACGGGCGGCCGGTGAGGCGCTGGACGGTGTCGGTGGTGCGGTCCTCGGCGCCCCGGGCGATGGCGCGGTCCATGTCCGCGAGCAGTTCGGCGTAGTCCGGCGGCACCACCGTCGCGAGGCGGTCGCGCATCCGTTCACGGGTCAGCCGGCGATGCGCCACCGGCCGGCCGGCGGCCCGCGTGAGGATCGCGGCGACGTCGTCGTGGGACAGGGCCTCGGGGCCGGTGAGGATCAGGTCCGTGCCCGGGGCGTGGTCGGCGGTCAGGACGCGCACGGCGACGGCGGCGATGTCGTCGGCGTCGACGAAGCCCACCCGGCCGCTTCCGGTGGCGGTCATGATGGCGCCCTCCTGCCGGACGGTGACGGCGTGGGCGTGGCCGCCGGTGAAGTTCTGCATGAACCAGGAGGGCCGCAGTACCGCCCACTCCTCGAACAGACCGGGCAGCGCGCCGTGCACCACGCCCACCGCCGGGCCGCCCTCGGGGACGGCCGAGGCGCTGAGCAGCACGGCACGCCGCACGCCGGCGGCACGGGCCCGGCGCAGGAAGGGCAGCATGACCGCGGCCGGGTCCAGGTCGCCCACGGGCGGGACGAGGTAGACGCGGTCGGCTCCGTCGAGGGCCGCGTCGTGCGTGGCGGGGTCGTACCAGTCGAAGCGGACCGGGTCCGCGCCCGCCGCCGAGGGCGCGCTCCGGCTCGCGGCCTTGAGGCGGTGACCGGCGGCGATCAGCCGGGCTGCGGTGCGGCTCCCGGTGGTCCCGGTGGCGCCGACCACCAGGGTGGTGCCGGTCATCGGGCGTCCTCCACGAAATCGGCGCCGGGCTGCTGGAGGACGAGGGGGTTCCAGTAGTCGCGGTACGAGGTGAACCGGCCGTCCTCGACGGTCACGACGGCGATGTAGGTCATGTCGTAGGGCGCGCCGGTGCGCACCAGCCGCCCCACGGCGCGCATCTCCACCACGACGGTCGTCGGGTCGGTGGTCTCGTGGATGCGCAGCTCGGGGAAGTCGTGGAGGTCGATGTGGTCGGGGTAGTGGCGCATGTACGCGGCCACGGCCTCGCGGCCCTCCAGTCGCCGGGGCCACCCTTCGGGGGCGAACGGGAACTCCATGACGGCGTCGTCGGCCCAGAGGGCGACCCAGGCGTCGATGTCCTTGTCCATCATCAGGCGCAGGCTGTGGCGGTACAGGTCCGGTGCCGGGGTGTGTGCGGGCATACGTGGGCTCCTTCTTCGCATAGAATGCGGACCGGCGGTCCGCTTGCACGATACGGACCGACGGTCCGCTTTGCAACGCGTCCTGCCCGACGGACGCGCCCCTGCCCGCGAAGAAGGAGAGCCCTGTGACCGAACGCAGGACACGCAAGGACGCGGCGCGCAACGAGGCGGCCGTCCTCGCTGCGGCCGACACCCTTTTCGACCGGTGCGAGAGCCCCGACGACGTCACCATGGCCGGCGTCGCGGCAGCGGCCGGCGTCGGCAAGGGGACCATCTTCCGGGCCTTCGGCGACCGGGTCGGGCTCGTCAAGGCGCTCTACGCGGCACGGCTGCGGCCGTTCGAGGAGGCCGTCGAGTCGGGGCCGCCGCCCCTGGGCCCCGGCGCCCCGCCGGCGCGGCGGGTGCTCGCGCTGCTCGACGCACTCCTGTGCTTCAAGCTCGACAACCGCCGGCTCGCGCTGGCCCTGGAGGGCTCCGGCAGCGACAGCCCCTACGCCGCGGGGCACTACGACCGCTGGCACACACTCCTGCGCACCGTCCTTGAGCAAGTCCCCGGCCTCGACGACGGCGAGTTCGCCGCGCACGCGCTGCTCGCCGCCGTCCGGGCGGACCTCGTCGAGCACCTGGCCGGCCGGGAGGGCGTGCCGCGCGAGCGGATGCGCGCCCAGCTGGCGGAGTTCACCACCCGCGTCCTGGCCACTCCCCCGGCACCGGCCTGAGGGCCGGGCGACGCGGACTGGGTCACGCGACCTGGCCGCCGTGCAGCGCCGTGTACGCCCCTCCTCCGGCCAGCAGTTCCTCGTGGGTGCCGGCCTCCTGGATGCGCCCCTCGCCCATCACCACGATCCGGTCCGCGCCGCGCACGGTGGACAGCCGGTGCGCCACGACGAACGTGGTGCGCCCGCGCAGCAGCCGGGCCAGCGCCTCCTGGACGAGCGCCTCCGAGCGGGTGTCCAGCGCGGAGGTGGCCTCGTCGAGGATCAGCACCCGGGGGTCCCGGATCAGGGCGCGGGCGATGGCGAGGCGCTGGCGCTGCCCGCCGGACAGCCGGGCCCCGTGTTCGCCGACCAGGGTGTCCAGGCCCCGGGGCAGCCGGTCGACGAACTCCAGGGCGTTGGCGTCGCGCAGGGCACGGCGCACCGACTCCTCGTCGGCGTCGTCCATGCCGTAGGCGACGTTGTCCCGGATCGTGCCGTCGAACAGGATCGACTCCTGCGGCACCACCGAGACGAAGCGCCGGTACGTGCGCAGGTCGAGGGTGCTCATGTCGGTTCCGTCGAGCAGCAGCCGGCCCGAGGTGGGCCGCAGGAAGCCGATGACCAGGTTGAGCACGGTGGACTTGCCGGCGCCGGACGCGCCCACCAGCGCGACCGTCTCGCCGGGTTCGACCGCGAGCGTGAAGTCGTCCACCGCGGGCCGGCCGTCGCCCTCGAAGAGGTGCCCGACACCCTCGAAGGTGACGGCGCCGCGCAGTCCGGTCAGTGCGTCCTTGCCCTCGTTGTCCTCCAGTTCGGGAGCGTCTCTAGAATTCTGTGGTTGCCCGGGTGTTTCGGGCTTTTCGGGCGCGGCGTGGCCGTGTGCGGTCGCCTTGCCCTGGTCCGATCCTCGG
>NZ_JBHXNW010000168.1:0-3350 GCF_042717365.1 Streptomyces sp. NPDC058534 | reverse complement strand
CCGATCTCCGCGCTCGCCGGGGACAACGTGGTCGAACCCTCCGCCGTCATGGACTGGTACGGCGGCCCCACCGTCCTGGAACACCTGGAGACCGTGCCGGTCAGCCACGACCTGGCGCACTGCCATGCCCGGCTGCCCGTGCAGTACGTGATCCGCCCGCGCACCGCCGAGCATCCCGACTACCGCGGCTACGCCGGGCAGATCGCCGCCGGCACCTTCCGCGTCGGCGACGAGGTCACCGTCCTTCCGTCGGGCCGGACCTCGAAGGTGTCCGGGATCGATCTGCTGGGTGTGCCGGTCGAGGAGGCCTGGACGCCGCAGTCGGTGACGCTCCTCCTTGAGGACGACATCGACGTCTCCCGCGGCGATCTGATCGTGCCGCGCAAGGACGCCCCGGCCACCTCCCAGGACGTCGAGGCCACCGTCTGCCACGTCGCCGACGCCCCCCTCACCGTCGGCCACCGGGTACTGCTCAAGCACGGCACCCGCACCGTCAAGGCGATCGTGAAGGACATCCCGGCCCGGCTCACGCTGGACGACCTGTCCCTGCACCCGCATCCCGGACAGCTCGTCGCCAACGACATCGGCCGCGTGACCATCCGCACCGCCGAACCCCTGCCCGCCGACTCCTACGCCGACTCCCGCCGCACCGGGTCCTTCATCCTCATCGACCCCAGCGACGGCACCACCCTCACCGCCGGCATGGCCGGCGAATCCTTCGCCACACGCATCGGCCGACCGTGAGCGCCGGGCCAACGAGAGGAATCCGTCCGTGCCTGCCACCATCGCCCTGCTCCGCGCCGTCGCGGGCCTGATCGCGCTGCCGCTGCTGTCCCTCACGGCCTGCGGATACGGGTCCCAGGCGCGGGACTCGGGGACGGCGAAGATCGCTTCCGGTGCGCAGAAGGTCGACGGTCTGGATTCCGTCCGGATCGGGTACTTCGGCAACGTCACCCACGCCACGCCGCTGGTCGGCAACCAGAAGGGCTTCTTCCAGAAGGCCCTGGGCGCCACCGAGGCCAAGTACGCGACCTTCAACGCGGGCCCGTCCGAGATCGAGGCGCTGAACTCCGGCTCCATCGACATCGGCTGGATCGGCCCCTCGCCCTCGATCAACGGCTACACCAAGTCCGGCGGCAAGAACCTGCGGATCATCGGCGGATCCGCGTCCGGCGGCGTGAAGCTGGTCGTGAACCCGGACAAGATCAAGTCGCTGAAGGACGTCAAGGGCAAGCGCATCGCCACCCCGCAGCTCGGCAACACCCAGGACGTGGCGTTCCTCAACTGGATCGCCGAGCAGGGCTGGAAGACCGACGCGCAGAGCGGCAAGGGCGACGTGACCGTCGTCCGCAGCGACAACAAGGTCACCCCCGACGCCTACAAGTCCGGTTCCCTGGACGGCGCCTGGGTGCCCGAGCCGACCGCGTCCAAGATGGTCGCCGAGGGCGGCAAGGTACTGCTGGACGAGTCGACGCTGTGGCCGGACAAGAAGTTCGTGATCACGAACATCATCGTGTCGCAGAAGTTCCTCAAGGAGCACCCCAAGGCCGTCGAGGCGGTACTGAAGGCCTCGGTCGACACCAACGAGTGGATCAAGGCCAACCCGGCCGAGGCCAAGGCCGCCGCCAACAAGCAGCTGGAGAAGGACGTCGGCAAGGCCCTGCCCGCCGATGTCCTCGACCCGGCGTGGAAGTCGATCCAGCTCACCGACGACCCACTGGCCGCCACCCTCGACGCCCAGGCCGAACACGCCGTCAAGGCCGGCCTGCTCGACCAGCCCGACCTCAACGGCATCTACGACCTCACGCTGCTCAACAAGGTCCTCAAGGCCAAGGGCAAGCCCACCGTCGACGACGCCGGACTCGGTCGCCGGCACTAGGGCCTGTCTGACAATTCCCGTCTGCCTCGCGACGCCAAGCACGCACTCTCGCCGCACCGGGCGCAGAGCCAAGTACATCCAGTACGAGGCTCTACGCCCGGCACTCCCCCAGCCTCCGGCCGGGGGGACCCCCAGAGCACGCACCTGACGCCGCGAGGCCGCCCTCCGGGCGACGACGGGAATTGTCAGACAGGCCCTAGGCAGCCGGCTCCGATCATGCCCAGGGACCAGGACCAGGGACCAGGAGGTTCGACCGACCATGGCCACGACCACGACCACGCCCGTCGCCGAGGACACCCGGGCCGGCGCAGCCACCACCGCCGGGCAGACCGCGGCGACCACCGCGCGCGCCGCCCGCATTCAGCACGTCTCGAAGTCCTTCGCGGGCCCCGCCGGGCAGCAGCTCGTGCTGGACGACATCACCCTCGATGTCGCACCCGGCGAGTTCGTCACCCTCCTGGGGGCCTCCGGCTGCGGCAAGTCCACCCTGCTCAACCTGGTCGCGGGCCTGGACAAGCCCAGCACCGGCGAGATCACCACGGAAGGGCGGCCGGCCCTCATGTTCCAGGAACACGCCCTCTTCCCGTGGCTCACCGCCGGCAAGAACATCGAACTCGCCCTGAAACTGCGCGGCGTGCCCAAGACCGAGCGCCGCGAGAAGGCGGAGGAGCTGCTCGAACTCGTCCGGCTCAAGGGCGCGCACGGCAAGCGGGTGCACGAACTGTCCGGCGGCATGCGCCAGCGCGTCGCACTCGCCCGGGCACTGGCCCAGGAGAGCAAACTGCTGCTGATGGACGAGCCGTTCGCGGCCCTGGACGCCATCACGCGGGACGTGCTGCACGACGAACTGACCCGCATCTGGCGCGAGACACAGCTGTCCGTCCTGTTCGTCACCCACAACGTCCGCGAGGCCGTCCGCCTCGCCGAACGCGTGGTGCTGCTGTCCTCCCGCCCCGGACGCATCGCCCGCCAGTGGACCGTCGGCATTCCGCAGCCGCGCCGCATCGAGGACACCGCCGTGGCGGAACTCTCCGTCGAGATCACCGAAGAACTCCGTGGGGAGATCCGCCGCCATGGCCAGCACTGACCCCTCCCTCAAGGGTGACGCCGACCTCGCCGGCCTGGAAGCGGGCCTCGACGCCCTGGAGACCCGGCACAGGACCCGTATCCCCTTGCGGCAGACCTTCGTGGAGAAGATCCTGCCGCCCACCGTCGCCGTCCTGCTGGTGCTCGCGATGTGGCAGGCCCTGGTCTCCTTCAAGATCGTCGACGACCCGACCCGGCTGCCCGCGCCCTCCGCCGTGTGGGACGTCGTCCACCAGGCCTGGCTGCGGGGCGAGTTGCTCGGCTACATCTGGACCAGCGTCTCGCGCGGCCTCTCCGGCTTCCTGCTCGCCCTGCTGATCGGCACCCCCCTCGGACTGCTGGTGGCACGGGTGAAGGTGGTCCGCGCGGCCATCGGACCGATCCT
>NZ_JBHXNW010000167.1:0-3495 GCF_042717365.1 Streptomyces sp. NPDC058534 | reverse complement strand
GGGCATCAGGCCCTGTCCGGCGGTCAGCCGCCGGGCAGGGCCTGATGCCGTGCGCGGGGGTTACGGGGCGGGGGTGAGCCGGCTGGTCATGGGGGTCCACTTCTTCGGGTTGATCCGCCAGTCCACCGGCTCCTGCTTGGTGGCGACGTTGACCCGGTTCCAGAGGTTGACCAGGCCGATGTGCAGGACGACGGCGGCCAGCTGCACCTCGTTCCAGTGCCGGGCGGCCTCGTTCCAGACCTCGTCGGAGACCGGGTCCCGGCGGCCGTCGATGCGGGTGGCCGCCTCGGCCAGCGCCAGCACGGAGCGTTCGGCGTCGGTGAAGCAGGTCTGCTCCCGCCAGGTCTCCACCAGCGGCAGGCGGTGGTCCTCCTCCCCCGCCTCCTCGAACTCCCGCTTCTTCACGGGTATCTGCACCGGGCGGCCGTTGATCTGGCTGACCCGCAGGTGGATGAGCACGAGCGTCTGCAGCGGCACACCGACATTGTTGACGGCCTTGACCAGCGCGCGCATCGGCGGAAGAACGTCGGGAACCACCAACGAGGGGTTGGGCATCCGCGGCGACATGATTCTCCTTCACATGGGGATCACATGGGGATTGACAACGAAAGGTGCCCGTGGGGGCGCCCTTTTCTCAGGTGCCCGGCCGTGCGGCGGCCGGTGAATTCCCGGCCCGTGCGGCCGCTGCCGCGAGGGCGTGGTGAAGTCGTGCGTCGGGCGTCTGCCCGCATTCCCACTGCACCCCGACCGCAAAGGGGTGGCCGGTGACTTCGAGGGCCTCGACGGTCCCGTCGTCGGCCCAGCCGGTGGCGCTGAGGCCCGCGCCGAGCCGGTCCACCGCCTGGTGGTGGTGGCAGGCGGTGGCGGGCTCGGCCTCGTCGAGGACGCCGGCGATCCGGCTGCCGGGCAGCAGCTTCAGCGGACGGCGGCCGAGCGTGAAGGACGCCGCCCGCGGCCGGTGGCCGTCGTGGCCGGTGACGTCCGACAGGTGCTGGTGGAGGGTTCCCCCGTGCAGCACGTTGAGCAGCTGCATGCCGCGGCAGATCGCCAGGACCGGGATCTTCGCGTCAAGTGCCCGCTCGACCAGGGCGATCTCGGCCCGGTCGGCGTCCGGGTCCACCGCCCGGGTCGCCGGGTGCGGCCGGGCGCCGTAGAGCGCCGGGTCCAGGTCGGGGCCGCCCGGCACCAGCAGGGCGTCCAGGCGGCCGGCCACGTCCTCGGCCCCGGGCAGCGGCGGGAGCAGCAGGGGTGTGCAGCCCGCCTCGGCCAGGAACGCCACGTGGGAGCGCAGCGCCAGGCAGACGGCCAGGTCGCTGCCCTGGAGGGTGACGGGCGCCGTCCGCGCGCAGATCCCGACCACCGGCCGGTGTCCGGCGGATGCCGGATGGTTCGTGTCCGCATTCATGACCAACCTCGTGGGTTTCCGGGTTCGGCTTCCGGGTTCAACTGAGGAAAGTCAGCAGATGACACACGCGCTTCCCCAGACGGTCGGAGCGGTAAAAATATCTGCGCCCCGGTGCCCGGGCCATCGTTCACCGGCCGCTCCAGGCTGCGACTACTGAACAGATAGCGATCCTGCTATCACAGGTGGCCGGGGAAATTTTTGTCAGCCCCGGGAAACTCTCGCGGGCCATTCAACCGAGGTGACCATGATCGAGGCCAAGAACCTCACGAAACGCTACGGCGACAAGACGGCCGTGAACGACCTGTCGTTCACGGTCGAGCCCGGCCGGGTCACCGGCTTCCTGGGCCCCAACGGCGCAGGCAAGTCCACCACGATGCGGCTGCTGCTGGGACTGGACCGGCCCGACGCCGGCGAGGCCACCGTCAACGGTGTGCCCTACCGGGAACTGGGCCGCCCGCTGCGGGTGGTGGGGGCGCTGCTGGAGGCGCGCGCCGTGCACACCGGGCGCAGCGCCCGGGACCATCTGCTGTGCCTCGCGCAGACGCAGGGCATCGGCAGGCGCCGCGTCGGGGAGGTCATCGAGCAGGTGGGGCTGGCGTCGGTGGCCCGCAAGCGGGCGGGCGGCTTCTCGCTGGGCATGGGCCAGCGGCTGGGCATCGCCGCCGCGCTGCTCGGCGACCCCGCCGCGCTGGTCCTGGACGAGCCGGTCAACGGGCTCGATCCCGAGGGCATCCTGTGGATCCGGAACCTGATGAAGTCGCTGGCGGCCGAGGGCCGTGCCGTCTTCGTCTCCAGCCATCTGATGAACGAGATGGCCGTCACCGCCGACCACCTCATCGTCATCGGACGCGGCCGGCTGGTCGCCGACTGCTCCACCCAGGAGTTCATCGAACGCAGCACCGAGCAGTCCGTGCTGGTCAGGACGCCTGACGGGGCGCAGCTGGCCGAGCTGCTGACGGGGAAGGGCGCCACCGTCCGGGTGACCGGCGAGGGGGACCTGGACGTCACCGGGCTCGAGGCCGCGCGTATCGCCGAACTCGCCTCCGCCAAGGGTCTGGTGCTGCACGAGCTGTCGACCAGGCGCGGCTCCCTGGAGGACGCCTTCATGGAACTGACCAAGGACGCCGTCGAGTACGACGCGGGCGTGCCCGCCGCCGGAGGTGTGAAGTGAGCGCCACGACCGTCCCGGGCGCGTCGGCGCCGGCCGCCCGGGAGAGCGGGCCCGGCTTCGCGGGCCTGATGCTCTCGGAGTGGACCAAGATCCGTTCGGTGCGTTCCACCGTCTGGTCGCTGGCCGTCCTGGTGGTGCTCACCTGGGTGTTCACCGCGGCGTTCATGCAGATGGGCATCGCGAACTGGGACAAGACCGATCCGTCCCAGCAGGCCGAGATGCGGATGGATCCCACCGGCACGATCCTGGGCAGCGGCATCCTGCTCAGCCAGCTGGCGGTCTGCGTGCTGGGCGTGATGGCGATCGCCTCCGAGTACTCCACCGGCATGATCCGTGCCAGCCTCCTCGCGGTGCCCGGCCGGGTGCCCGTACTGGCCGCCAAGAGCGCGGTGTTCGGGCTGCTGGTCCTGGTGGTGGGCGAGGTGACCGCGTTCGGGTCCTTCCTCATCGGCGCGCCGATCCTCGACGGCAAGGCGCCGGTCGCGATCGGCGACGGCGGTGTCCTGCGGGCCGTCGCCGGCTGCGGGCTCTACCTCGCGCTGCTGGGCCTGTTCGCCCTGGCCGTCGGTGCGATCATCCGCCACACGGCGGCGGCCATCACCGTCGTCGTCGGATTCGTCCTGGTGCTCACGCCGATGGCGGGCCTGCTGCCCGGCAGCGTCGGCGAGCACGTGTACGCCTACCTCCCCACCGAGGCCGGCTTCATGATCACTCAGCAGCAGGCGCGGGCGGGTGACCTGCTGGGGCCGTGGCAGGGCCTGGGGGTCCTCGCGCTGTGGACGGCCGCGCTGCTGGCCGTCGCGGCGGTGCTGCTGCGGCGCCGCGACGCCTAATGGGAGCTACGGAACCGGGGAATGCTCGGTTCCGTAGCCGCCAGCAGGTGAGCACTTTCGACGCCGGAGCCTTCGAGTTCTGCGGT
>NZ_JBHXNW010000166.1:0-3556 GCF_042717365.1 Streptomyces sp. NPDC058534 | reverse complement strand
GGCCGCCGCACGGCTCAGGCCGGCGCGGGTGACCGTAACGCCCTCGCCCGGCGCCTCGTGGGCCTCACGCCCGCCGACCAGGAGAAGGCCCTTCTGGAGGTCATCGCCGCCGAGGCCATGGACGTGCTCGGCGTCAACGTCGGCGACCTGGCCCAGGGCGGCCGGGGCTTCAGCGAGCTCGGCTTCGACTCCCTCACGGCGGTCGAGCTGCGCAACCGGCTCAGCGCGACGACGGGCGTGAAACTGCCCGCCACGCTGATCTTCGACTACCCGACCCCGCGCGCCCTCGCGCGTTACCTGCGCGACGAGTTCAGCGGCCAGACCGCCGCCGTCGCCCCCACCGCGCGCGTCACCGTGTCCACGGACGACGACCCGATCGTCATCGTCGGCATGGCCTGCCGCCTGCCCGGTGGCGTCGCAGGTCCCGAAGACCTGTGGCGGATGGTGCGCGAGGGTCGCGACGGCATGTCCGGCTTCCCGACCGACCGCGGCTGGAACCTCGACGGGCTCTTTGACTCCGACCCCGATCACGCGGGTACGTCCTACCTTCAGCAGGGCGGATTCCTCCACGAGGCGGGACGCTTCGACGCGGGTTTCTTCGGGATCTCGCCGCGCGAGGCCATGGCGATGGACCCGCAGCAGCGACTGCTCCTGGAGACCTCGTGGGAGGTCTTCGAGCGGGCGGGCATCGACCCGACTCAGGCGCAGGACACCAACGTCGGTGTGTTCTCCGGAGTTTCGATCCACGACTACCTCGGCGCGCTCGAGCAGGTGCCGGAGGAGTTCGAGGGCTTCGCGACGACCGCCATCGCCGGCAGCGTCGCCTCGGGCCGCGTCTCGTACGTGTTCGGCTTGGAGGGTCCCGCGGTGACCGTGGACACCGCGTGCTCCTCGTCGCTCGTCGCGATCCACCTGGCGGCGCAGGCGTTGCGCCAGGGCGAGTGCACGATGGCCCTCGCCGGCGGCGTCGCCGTCATGGGATCCCCGGCCGGTGTGCTGGGCTTCTCGCGGCAGCGCGGCCTCGCCGCCGACGGCCGTATCAAGGCGTTCTCCTCCACCGCCGACGGCACGGTCCTCTCCGAGGGCGTCGGTGTCGTCCTGCTTGAGCGGCTCTCGGACGCCCGCAAGAACGGCCACCAGGTCCTCGCCGTCGTCCGCGGCTCGGCCATCAACCAGGACGGCGCCTCCAACGGGCTCACCGCTCCGAACGGTCCGGCCCAGCAGCGCGTGATCCGCAAGGCGCTCGCCGACGCGGGTCTGACGTCGGCGGACGTCGACGTCGTCGAGGCGCACGGCACGGGTACGACGCTCGGTGACCCGATCGAGGCGCAGGCGCTGCTTGCGACGTACGGCCAGGGGCGCGAGGAGGGTCGGCCGCTGTGGCTCGGCTCGCTGAAGTCCAACATCGGCCACACGCAGGCCGCCGCCGGTGTGGCCAGCGTGATCAAGATGGTCGAGTCCATGCGGCACGCCGTCCTCCCGGCGACCCTGCACGTCGACGAGCCGACCTCGCAGGTCGACTGGACGGCGGGCGCGGTCGAGCTGCTCACCGAGGAACGTCCCTGGCCGGAGATCGAGCGCCCGCGCCGCGTGGGCATCTCGTCGTTCGGCGTGAGCGGTACGAACGCCCACCTCATCCTGGAGCAGGCGGCGCAGGAGTCGGCCCCCGCGACCGGGGCGCAGCCGTCGCCCGAGGGCGACGCGGTCCTGCCGTTCGTCGTGTCGGCGAAGAGTCTGGCCGCCCTGGCCGGGCAGGCACGGCGACTGGCGGAGCTCGTCGAGGCGGAAGCCGTCGGCACGGAGGCCGTCGACACCGCGGCCGTCGAGGCCGAGGTCGCCGACGTGGCCCTCCCGCTCGCCGGTCTGGCCGCCTCCCTCCTCTCCGACCGGGCGCTCCTCTCCGACCGTGCCGTGGTCGTGGCCGCGAGCCGGGACGAACTCCTTGCCCGGCTGCGCACGTTGGCCGACGGCGAGTCCGGCCCCGGCGTCACCGCCGGTACCCGAACGGGTACGGGCAAGCTGGTCCTGCTCTTCCCCGGCCAGGGCGCGCAGCGCGCCGGCATGGGGCGCGAACTGTACGCCCGCTACCCGGTCTTCGCGGACGCGCTCGACCAGGTGTGCGCCGAACTCGACGCGGCCCTCGCCGGATGGGTGGCCCGCCCGATCCGCGAGCTCGTCTTCACCGACGAGGACAGCGCCGACGCGCGGCTCCTCGACCAGACGGTGTACACGCAGGCCGCCCTCTTCGCCGTCGAGACCGCGCTGTTCCGGCTCGTCGAGTCGTGGGGCATCCGCCCCGACGTGGTGATGGGCCACTCGATCGGCGAGATCAGCGCCGCGCACGCGGCCGGCATGCTGTCCCTGAAGGACGCGGCGACGATGGTTGCGGCCCGCGGCCGCCTGATGCAGGTCCTGCCGGCCGGTGGCGCGATGGTGGCCGTGGCGGCGGGCGAGGACGAGATCCGCGCCCTGCTGGCCTCCTCCGCCACCACGGGCGTCGACATCGCCGCCGTCAACGGACCCGCGTCCGTGGTCCTCTCCGGCGACGAGGCTCCCGTACTCGAACTTGCCGAGCAGCTCAAGGAGTCGGGCCGCAAGGTCAAGCGGCTCGCGGTGTCGCACGCGTTCCACTCCACCCGGATGGACGCGATGCTCGACGAGTTCGCCGGTGAGCTGGCCGCCGTCGCGTGGCAGCCGGCGAGCATCCCTGTCGTCTCGAACGTGACGGGACGCGTCGTCGAGGACGACCTGATGCGGACCGCCGAGTACTGGGTGGAGCACGTACGCCGCCCCGTGCTCTTCGCCGCCGGCGTCCGGGCCGCGCGGGAACACGGCGGCCAGGTGTTCCTGGAGCTCGGTCCCGGCGCCGTACTGACCGGACTCGTCCGGGAGTCGGCCGCGGAAGCAGACACGGCGGGCTCGACCTCGACGGGCTCGACGGGCTCGGCGGAGGTCGTGTGCGCGCCGGCCATGCGGGACGGCCGCGACGAAAGCCAGACGCTCCTCGACGCCCTCGCCGAGGCCTTCGTCCGCGGCGTGGACGTCGACTGGACGGCCGTGCTGCCGACCGGTGTCGCCGGTGGTCCGCGCGTGGAACTGCCCACGTACGCCTTCGACCACGAGCACTACTGGCTGCGGACGGCGGACGCCCCCTCGGACGCCTCGTCCCTCGGGCTCTCGGCCGCCGACCACCCGCTGCTCGGCGTGAAGGTCGACGTCCCGTCGACCGGCGGGCTGCTCTTCACCTCCCGCCTGTCGCTGCGGACGCATCCGTGGCTGGCCGACCACACCGTTCAGGGTGTGGTCCTGGTACCGGGGACGGCGTACGTGGACCTCGTGGTCCGGGCGGGCGACGAGTTCGGCTGCGGTGCCCTGGACGAGCTGGTCATCGACGCTCCGCTGGTACTGCCCGCGGAGGGTTCGGTCCGTGTCCAGGTCGCCGTCGGCGGTGCCGACGAGTCCGGGCGCCGGACCGTGGGCGTCTACGCGTCCCGTGGTGATGCGGGTGAGGGTGGCGGGCAGGAGTGGACCCGGCATGCGTCGGGTGTGTTGTCTC
>NZ_JBHXNW010000165.1:2799-4005 GCF_042717365.1 Streptomyces sp. NPDC058534 | reverse complement strand
CGCCCCGGCCGCCCCGCACGCCGGCGCCGTGGTCGCGGGGGCCGGGGGCGGCGACGACCTCGCCGCCCGCGTGGTCCGCGCGGCCGGGGAAGCGGTCGGGCGTGCGATCGCCGGAATCGTCACCGTCCTCGACCCCGACACCGTCGTCGTCGGCGGCGGGGTCGCCGAGGCCGGCGAACTCTGGTGGTCGGCGCTCGAGGGGACGCTGCGGTCGGAGGTGGTGGACGCGCTGGCCGGCCTGCCGCTGCTGCCCGCGGCGCTGGGCGGCGAGGCAGCCGTCGTCGGCGCGGCGCGCGATGCCTGGACCATGACTCTGTCGAGCAACGAGGAGAAGAGACCATGACGGACCGGCGACCCACCCCGGTGAACGGCCGGAGTGTGCTCGACGCGATGCGCGGACGCCTCACGGTGTCCTGCCAGGCGTACCCGGGCGAGCCCCTGCGCGACCCACGCACCACGGGACAGATGGCGCGGGCCGTCGTCGCAGGCGGTGCCGCGGCCGTACGGGCCCAGGGCATCGAGGACGTGAGTGCGGTCGTCGCGGCCGTCGACGTACCCGTCGTCGGCCTGTGGAAGGAGGGCGCCTCCGGGGTGTTCATCACCCCGACGCTGGAGCACGCGCTCGCCGTCGCCCGGGCCGGGGCCCATGTGGTGGCGCTCGACGGCACTCGTCGGCCGCGCCCGGACGGCCGGACGCTGGCGCGGACGGTCGAACTTCTCCGGGCCGAGACCGACGTCCTGGTCATGGCGGACTGCGGCTCCGTGGACGACGCCAGGGCCGCCGAGGACGCCGGCGTGGACCTGCTCGGCACCACCCTCTCCGGCTACACCGGGGAACGCCCGAAGACCGACGGACCCGATCTCGAACTGCTCGACGAGGTGCTGGCGTGGAGCAGCCTTCCGGTCGTCGTCGAGGGGCGTGTCCACACGCCCGCGCAGGCCGCCGCCGCGATCGAACGCGGGGCGTTCAGCGTCTGCGTGGGCACGGCCATCACCCACCCCACGACCATCACCGGCTGGTTCGTCGACGCTCTGTGACGCGGGCCACGGCGAGCGGTCCGCATGTCCGTTGTGCCGCGGTAACCACGAGTCCCGTTCACGCACAGCCGTGGTGGGGCCCCCTACCCCAAGGGGGGGGCGGCACACGGAGGGGGGGTCGGCGGGGGAGGGGGGGGGGTAGCGCGGGGGGGTGGCCCGCGGGATGTG
>NZ_JBHXNW010000165.1:0-2789 GCF_042717365.1 Streptomyces sp. NPDC058534 | reverse complement strand
TCCCGAAGGGGCGGGCCGCACACGGCTGGTGGCTCAGCGGGTGTCGGCGGGGCGTTCGCCCGGGGGGTAGCCCGTCGGAAGGTCCACCGGCACCCCGTACACGCGCATCTCCGCGGCGGCCGCGTAGGGCTGCTTGTTGAGCGCGTTGAGTGCGGTGAACCGTACGTGGGAGGCGCGGACTTGGTCGAAGGAGACGCGTTGGGTCTGCGTGACGTCCTTCAGGGTGCCACTGGCCACGGTCGTCCAGTCCTTGCCGTCGTCGGACACGGCGACCTCGTAGTCGGCGACGCGTCCGTTCTGGCCGCCGCTCTGCCGGCCCAGGTAGCCGAGCCCGTCGATGTCGGCGGCGCCGTCCAGCTTCAACGTCACCCAGTGCGGATACGGGGCCTGGGAGGCGGTGTAGTCGGTGTGCCAGATGGTGCCGGCGTCACCGTCGAGGACGTTGGACACCGGCCCCTCGGCGGCCCCCGACGAGGTGTTCTCCGAGTCGGCGGTCGCGGTCATCGAGCCGGGAGCGAGGACCGGTTCGTCGGTCAGTGCGGCGCCGCCGTCCACGGAGACCGTCTTGGTGGCTCCCGCGTGGGCGTACGTGGCGCTCACCTGCCAGTCGGGCGAGGCGTCGGTGGCGTCGGCCGGCGGAGTGAGGAGCCAGCTGGTGCGGACGGTCGCGCCGGGCTTCACGCTCTCGAAGAGGTTGCCGTTCTTCTCCGTCACCTCGGCCTTCCAGCCCTCGGGCAGGCCCTTGAGCGCGATGCCGACGTTGGTGGCGTCGGCGGACTCGTGGTTGGTGAACGTCGTGACGTACTCACCGGGCACCCCTGGGCTCAGCTCGGCGCCGGACGGGGCGGTGACCCCGGCGCAGGCGGCGCCGCCCTCGGCCTTGCCCAGGTCGGTGACGGTGAAGTCGTCGAGGACGAGATCGGTGCCCCGGGCGCTGCCGAGCTTGCGCAGCCCGACCCAGGTGTCCCCGCAGCCGGCGACGATCTCGCGGGAGTAGGCCGCGGTGTCCAGGGCGGGTTCGAGGACGTCCCGGGTGATGTCCCGGGAGGTGGTCTTCCCGTCGGCGACCCGGTCCGCGCCGGTGACCCAGGCCCACTGGCCCTCGATGTTGGTCTGGTAGGAGAAGGAGACCTTGTACTTGTGGCCCTCCTCGAACGGCACCGTGGCCGGGGTCGTGCGGTGGACCAGCCCGGTGTTCTCGGCGTGGGACTTCAACGAGTGCCGGCCGGCGAGCACGTCGTCGACGGCCTTGCCCTTCAGCGTGCCGGAGTCGTAGGGGGAGTAGGTGTTCTTCCACTCCTTCTGGCTGTAGGGCTCGTGCAGGTCGCTGATGCTGGTGCGGGGGTCGGTGACACCACCGGCATCGCCCTTGACGAAGGGTCCCCAGCCGGGCTGGTTGCCCTCGAAGTCGTCGTGGGCGACGACGGTACCGTCCTCGGCGCGGGGGAGCGGGGCGGTGGTGTCCGCCATCACGCGTACGTCGTCCAGGACGACCGGGGCGCCACCGGCGACGGCGCCGAGGTCCACGGTGACCGTGCCGTCGCGCGGCGCGGTGAAGGAGACCGACGCCCGCTGGGAGTAGGTGTCCCGCTTCTCGTCGGACGCCATCTTGTTCTGCGCCGGTGTGATGTCGAAGGTCTTCGTCTCCGTGTCCTTGCCGGCGCGCACCCGCAGTGTGGTGTCCCGGCGCTCCCTGGGGCCGATCTCGACGTCGGCGCCGAGGGTGTAGCGCTTGCCCGGGGTCAGGCCGCGGACCTGCTGCGAGATGCCGGAGGCGGCGTCGCCCAGGCGGACGACGTTGTCGCCGTTGTCGGCCCGGACGATCTCCGCGCCGCCCCGCGCGTTCCAGCCGTCGAGGTCCCCGGCGTTGAAGCCGGGGTCGGACAGTCCGGTGTACTGGCCGTAGTGCGCGTCCTTGTGGGGTGCCTTGCCGCCGACGGGCACGAGGACGTAGGGCTGCCCCTTCTCGGCGGTGAGGGTGACCTGCCCGTCGTGGGCCGTCACCCGGCTCTTCTCCGCCCGGCCCTGGTCGGTGAGTTCGTAGAGGGTGAAGTTCTTGTTGCCCGCGAACTCGTCGGTCAGTTCGAAGGTGTGCTCGCCGCCGGAGGCGCTGTAGAAGTACATCTTGTCGGCGTCACTGGGCGAGGAGGTGCCGTTGCCCTTCTTCGTGTTGCCCCAGGGCAGCAGGTAGGTGTCGCCCTTGAGGACTTCGGTGCCGTCCATGGAGATCCGCCGTTCGCCGTCGACGGACTTCACGTCCACCCCGCCGGTGAGCTTCGCGGACTTGCCGAGCTCCCAGTCCATCACCTGGTAGTGCTGGAGGAACTTGGTGGGCAGGTTGTCGGTCCAGATGTTGCGGTAGAAGGCGTTCCAGTCGTCCTGGCCCGTCCAGCCCTCGAACTCGACGATGTTGGCGCCGCCGAGCAGCGGGTCGGCGTTCCACACGTCGCGGTCGGTGTTGGCGATGAACCGGACGATGTTCGAGTTGATGCCCTTGTTGGTGGCTCCGCCGTAGTTCTTGTCGGTTGCCCAGTGCGACCACAGCGAGGAGCCCTCGAACTTGTTCGAGTACTCGGTGGCGATTTCGAAGCCCATCTCGCGCAGCTCGGCGGCCAGGCCGTCGGCCAGCCAGCCGCTGGAGAGGTAGACGTCGATATAGAGGGTCTTGATGTGCGGAGCTTCCCTGCGGAGCTGCTTGAACCGGTCGAGGACGGCGCCGGTGCCCAGGTCCTCGCGCTGGTCGATGTGGTACGCCTGGTTGAGCCAGTCCCAGCCGTTGGGCTGTCCCT
>NZ_JBHXNW010000164.1:0-4052 GCF_042717365.1 Streptomyces sp. NPDC058534 | reverse complement strand
AGCGCGGCCTGCACCACCATGAACAGGGTCACACCCTGCTCCCGCGCCAACACCGCCAGCCGCGCATGCACCTCCGCCGGGACCACCAGCGCTGCTGTATGGCCGCGGTGCGACGCCACCGCCGGCCGCGCCCGATCCACCGGCAGCACCAACTCCTGCGGAGCCCCCGCCAACGCATCCCGCCAGAATCCCACCTGCCCCGCCAGCACACTGCCCGGATCACCCTCATCACCCAGCAGCTCCCGCTGCCACAGGGTGTAGTCCGCGTACTGCACCGGCAGCGGCTCCCAACCGGGCGCACGACCGTCACACCGTGCCGCGTACGCGACCGAGATGTCCCGCGCCAACGGCCCCATCGACCACCCGTCCCCCGCAACGTGATGCACCACCACCACCAACACATGCACACCACCACCGACCTCAACCAACAACGCCCGCAACGGCACCTCAACGGCGAGGTCGAACCCGTGCCCGGTCTCCTCCGTCACCAGACCCGCCACCTCACCCTCGGCAGCCCGCACAACGCGCAGCACCTCCCCCACCTCTGAAGGCGCCAACACCTCCTGATACGGCTCCCCGTCCACCACCGGGAACACCGTCCGCAGCACCTCATGCCGATCCATCACATCACCGAGCGCTGACCGCAGCGCGGCCACATCCAGCGCACCCGCCAGCCGGAGCGCGACCGGGATGTTGTACGTCGCACTCGGCCCCTCCAACTGCGCCAGGAACCACAACCGCCGCTGAGCGAACGACAACGGCACCCGCTCAGGCCGCTCCCACCGCACCAACCCCACCCGCGCCGCACCCGCACCCGCAATCCGCGCAGCCAACCCCGCCGGAGTCGACGCCTCAAACAACGCACGCACACCCAACTCCACCCCGAACACCGACCGCACCCGCGACACCAACCGCATCGCCAACAACGAATGCCCACCCAAATCGAAGAAGTCCTGCTCAACCCCCACCCGATCCAGACCCAGCACCTCCGCGAACACCTGACACATAAGCTCTTCAGCCACCGTCGCCGGCCCCCGCCCACCGCCAGACGAATACTCCGGCGTCGGCAGCGCCGAACGGTCCAGCTTCCCGTTCACCGACAACGGCAACCCGTCCACCACCACCACCACCACCGACGGCACCATGAACTCCGGCAACCACTCAGCAGCAAACCTCCGCAGATTGTCACCCAGAACGGCGTCACCCTCGGGCACGACGTAGGCGACCAGGCGCTTGTCACCCGGCACATCCTCACGGGCAACCACCACCGCCTGGCCCACACCGGGATGCGCCGCCAGGACGGCCTCGACCTCGCCCGGCTCGACCCGGAAGCCACGCACCTTCACCTGATCATCCGCCCGGCCGACAAAGGCGAGCTGCCCGTCCGTGGTCCACCGCGCCAGATCCCCGGTCCGGTACATCCGCCCGCCCGAACCACCGAACGGGCATGCCACAAAGCGTTCCCCGGTCAGCCCAGGCCGCTGGTGATAGCCGCGGGCCAGCTGCACGCCCGCCACATACAACTCCCCCGCCACCCCCGGCGGCACCGGCTCCAGGAACCGGTCCAGCACATACACCCGCGAATTCGCCACCGGCCCACCCACCGACGGCACACCAACCCCACCGTCGGGCACCTGCCCGGCGGTGACCATCACCGTCGCCTCCGTCGGCCCATACGTGTTCACCAACACCCGGCCATCCACCCACACCCGCGCCACCTCAGCCGACAACACCTCACCACCCACCAGCACCCGCCCCAAACCCGGCACCGTCACCGGGTCCACCACACCCAGCAACGACGGCACCACACTCGCCACCCCCACCCCCTCCCGCACCACCACATCCGCCAACAACCCCACATCCCCCCGCTCCGCCTCCGACACCACCACCAGACGGCCACCCAACGCCAACGTCACCGCAACATCCAACACCGAACCATCAAACCCAAACGACGCAAACTGCAACACCCCCACCCCAGGACCCACACCCAACACCGGACCCAAAGCAGCCACCAAACCCACCACCGCACCCTGAGACACCACCACACCCTTCGGCACACCCGACGACCCCGACGTAAACATCACATACGCCGCCACACCCAGCCCACCCACCACAGGACTCGCCACCGGCGCAGATGCCACTGCCGGATCATCCAGACACACCACCGGCACACCCAGACCATCCGGCAACCCACCACTCAACTCCCTGACAGTCACCACACACACCGGCCCCGCCTCCCCCAACACCACACCCACCCGCTCCACCGGATACAACGGATCAACAAACACATACGCACCCCCCGCCTTCCACACCCCTAACAACGCCACCACCACATCCACCGACCGCTCCAACACCACCCCCACCACCGACTCCGGCCCCACACCCCGACCCACCAACACACCCGCCAACCGACCAGAACGCTCATCCAACTCCCCATACGACAACCGCTCATCCCCACACACCACCGCCACCGCACCCGAATCCCGCACCACCTGCTCCCCGAACAACTCCATCCACGTCACACCAGGCACCGACACAACACCGTCATTCCAGCCGTCCACCACCTGCCCCCGCACCGACGACGGCAGCACATCCACACCACCCAACGCCCTCCCCGGCGCAACCTCCAACGCCCCCACCAATTCCCCCACCGCCATCTGCACCAACTCACACACCAGCCCGGCATCCCCCGGAGCCACCGCATCAACCGCCACCGCAAACCCAGCCCCCAGATCATCCACCGCAACCGCCAGCGGATAATTCGTCCGCTCCTGCGCGAACAACAGCTCAACACCCGCAGCACCACCACGCACCGAAGCACCAGCACCCACAGACCGGCCGCCATGGCGATAGTTGAACAATGAGGTGAACAACGGAACCGAAGCCGGGACACCACTCACCCTCTGCGCCAGAGCGAGCGGGGCGTGCTCGTGCACCAGCAGGCCGGCCAGCTGCCCCTGCATCGCCCGCACCGCACCCACCACATCAAGGCCCGCCACATCCACCCGCACCGGCAACGTGTTGATGAACGGGCCAGGAATCCGCTCCGCCCCCACCCCCGCATTCATCCGGCCCAGCAGCAGCGTCCCGAACATCACATCCGACTGCCCGGCCAGACTCGCCAGCACCCGCGCATACGCGACGTGGAACAGAGTCGCCGGACTCACCCCCAGCCCGCGGGCCTGCTCCCGGATACGCCCCGCCAGTCCGTCATCCAGCAGCAGCCGCGCCTGCTGCACACTCGTGCCGTCACCACGGGCATCAGCCAACCCAAACGGCAGCGTCGGCTCCGTCACATCACCCAACAGCTCCGCGAAGAACTCCTCATGCTCCGCACGCGAAACCCCCAACCGCGCCTGCGCCACAAAGTCCCGGAACGGCAGCGGCACCGGCAACTCGTCCCCGCGCCCCTCCATCAACGCCGCGACCTCACCCAGCACCACCTGCAAGGCGGTGTGGTCCTGGAGCAGGTGGTGCACCTGCACAAGCCCGAGCCACCGCTCACTGCCCGGCTCGGCCGCCACGTGTACGCGCAGCAACGGTGCCTGCCGCAGATCCATCCACCGCCCAGCGACCGCCAACAGCTCAGCCTGCGGATCACCGCCCCCGTTCAGAACGACCTCGGTGACCGGGACGGCCGCATGCCTCCGGACCACCTGCACCGGCTCCGGCAACCCCTCCCACACCAACCCGGTGCGGTAGATGTCATGCCGGTCCACCACCCGCTGCAACGCCGACAGGAACCCGTCCAACCGCTCACGACTGTCAAAGCCCAGCACCATCGGCACCAAATAGACGTCCGCCTCACCAACCCCGGTCAACAGGTGATGGAACAGGATGCCTTCCTGCAACGGCGCAAGCGGATACACATCCGCCACGTTCGCCGCCCCGCCCTCGACCGACTCACACACCAAGTCGATCTGCGCACGCGTCAGTTCCACCAGCGGCAGCATCTCCGGCGTAATCACCTCCACACCCTGCTCGGGAATCCCGTTCGCCGGCACCTCCCCCCCCCCCCCCCCCCCCCCCCCCGCCGCCCCCCCCCTAGGGAG
>NZ_JBHXNW010000163.1:2149-4997 GCF_042717365.1 Streptomyces sp. NPDC058534 | reverse complement strand
AGGGACAGCCCAACGGCTGGGACTGGCTCAACCAGGCGTACCACATCGACCAGCGCGAGGACCTGGGCACCGGCGCCGTCCTCGACCGGTTCAAGAAGCTCCGCAAGGAGTCGCCGGGCATCAAGACCGTCTACATCGACGCCTACTACTCCAGCGGCTGGCTGGCCGACGGACTGGCCGCCGAGCTGCGCAAGATGGGCTTCGAGGTGTCCACCGAGTGGGCGTACAAGTTCGAGGGGTCCTCGGTGTGGTCGCACTGGGCCGCCGACAAGAACTACGGCGGCGCCACCAACAAGGGCATCAACTCGAACATCGTCCGGTTCCTCGCCAACTCCGACCGTGACGTGTGGAACGTGGACCCGCTGCTCGGCGGCGCCAACATCGTCGAGTTCGAGGGCTGGACCGGTCAGGACGACTGGAATGCCTTCTACCGCAACATCTGGACGGACAACCTGCCGACCAAGTTCCTCCAGCACTACCAGGTGATGGACTGGGACCTCGGCAAGTCCGCGAAGCTCACCGGCGGCGTGAGTGTGAAGTCCGCCGACGGCGAGCGGCAGGTCTCCATGGGCGACGCGGTCGTCCTCAAGGGCGACACCTACCTCCTGCCCTGGGGGAACCCCCGGAAGGGCAACGGCACCTCCTCGCCCGACGATGCCGACAAGATGTACTTCCACAGCACCTCCGGCGGCACCCACACCTTCGATCTCACGGATCAGTTCGCGGGCAACAAGAACTTCACCCTCTACGAACTCACCGACCAGGGCCGCGTGAAGAAGGCCCAGGTGAAGGCCGATGACGGGCGGGTGACGCTCACCGCGGAGAAGGGGCAGCCCTACGTCCTGGTGCCGAACGGCGGCAAGGCGCCCCACAAGGACCCGAACTACGGTGAGTTCACCGGCCTGTCCGACCCGGGCTTCAACGCCGGGGACCTGGACGACTGGAACGCGCGGGGCGGCGCGGAGATCACCCGGGCCGACAACGGGGACAACGTCGTCCGGCTGGGCGACGACGCCTCCGGCATCTCCCAGATGGTCTCCGGTCTCACCCCGGGCAAGCGGTACACGCTCAGCGCCGACGTGGAGATCGGCCCCGGCCAGCGACGGGACACCACGCTCCGGGTGCGCGGCGGCAAGGACGCGGCGGCGAAGTCCTTCGACACCACTCCGGCGCTGAACAAGATGGCGGCCGACGAGAAGCGGGACACCTACTCCCAGCGGGCCTCCGTCGCCTTCACGGCACCGCGCGGCGGGAAGGCCACCGTGGAGCTCGGGGCCGTCGCCGGCAGTGCCCCGGTCGTCCTGGACGACGTACGCGTCATGGCCGACACCACGGCGCCACTCCCCCGCGGCAAGGACGGCACCGTGATCGCTCATGACGACTTCGAGGGCAACCAGCCGGGCTGGGGACCGTTCGTCAAGGGCGACGCCGGCGGTGTCACCGACCCCCGCACGAGCATCAGCGACCTGCACGAGCCCTACAGCCAGAAGGAGTGGAAGAACACCTACTCGCCTTACGACACCGGCACGTTGAAGGGCAAGGCGGTCGACGACGTCCTCGCCGGGCAGCACTCGCTGAAGTCCCACGCGGAGAACACCGGCCTGGTCCACCGCACGACCCCCGCGACGGTGCCCTTCAAGGAGGGTCACAAGTACAAGGTCTCCTTCTCGTACCAGACCAACATCGAGGGCCAGTGGGCCTGGGTGACCGGCGCGGACCGGGTCGGGGACGGGAGGACCAGCTCCCGGGACATCGCCCGTGACGTCCTGGAACCCGCCCTGGACACGACGACGTACTCCCGTGAGATCGTCGCCGGCTGCGGGGACACATGGGTCGGCCTGCGCAAGCTCGGCAGTGCCCGAGGCACGGACCTCGTGATCGACGACTTCACCGTGACCGACCTGGGCGAGGCCGACACCGGAGCCGCCTGCGCCGACGTCACGGCCCCGTCCGGAGCCGAGCTGAGCCCCGGTGTACCCGGTGAGTACGTCACGACGTTCACCAACCACGAGTCCGCCGACGCCGTCAACGTCGGCGTCGAGCTCAAGGGGCTGCCCGAGGGCTGGAAGGCCGAGGTGAAGGAGAAGGACGGCAACCTCTTCGAGAGTGTGAAGCCGGGCGCGAGCGTGCGCACCACCTGGCTCCTCACCCCGCCGGCCGGCACGGCCGGCACCTCACCCGCCTGGAAGGTGACCGCCACGTACGCCCACGCGGGAGCCACCAAGACCGTGTCGGCGAGTGCGCGGGCCACGGTGACCGACGAACCCGTCCTCTCCCCCGGCTCGATGACCGCGACCGCCGATTCCGAGAACAGCTCCTCGGGTGCCGGCGAAGGACCAGTGTCCAACGTGCTCGACGGTGACACCGGCACCATCTGGCACACCGACTACACCGCCTCCCAGGCGCCGTACCCGCACTGGGTGACGCTGAAGCTCGACGGAGCGGCCGACATCGACGGCTTCGGATACCTGGGCCGGCAGAGCGGCGGCCAGAACGGACGCGTCGGCGACTACGAGGTCGCCGTGTCCGACGACGGCGAGCAGTGGACGACCGTGGCCAGTGGCACCCTGAAGGACGTCCCGCAGACACAACGCGTCTCCTTCGACCGGGTCCGCGCCTCCCACGTACGGTTCACGGCGCTCAACGCGCTCAACAAGCAGCCGTACGCGGCCGCCGCGGAGATGCGCGTGTACGGGGTGCCGGTGGACCTTCCGACGGGCTACCCCCCGGGCGAACGCCCTGACGACGCCCGCTGAGACACCAGCCGTGGGGGGGGCGCCCGGGAGGGGGGGGGGCCCACCGGGGAGTGCATCGCCCCCCCCCGCCCGCGCAACGGAGGACGAACGAC
>NZ_JBHXNW010000163.1:0-2139 GCF_042717365.1 Streptomyces sp. NPDC058534 | reverse complement strand
CACCCCGCGGGCCCCGGCCCCGCCCCCGCGCCCTGCCCCCCCCGGTGCGAGGGCCCCCCATCATCGGGGGCCCGCCCCACGGCTGAGTCCTTCGCCGCCACCGTCAGTCGAACGTCTCGACGTACTCCTCCGGCGGCCCGAGGTCCGGGCGGTTGTGCAGGGTGATCCGGTCGCCGAGGTGTTCGAGTTCCAGCACGGTGAGTGTGTTGGCGCCCGGGTTCAGAAGGGGACCGGGCAGATACAGCGTGGTCTGCGGTCCGATGTGCCAGTAGCGGCCCAGCAGCGTGCCGTTGACCCAGAGGAATCCTTTGCCGAATCCGGGTAGGGCTACGAATGCGTCCGCAGGCTCGTCCACGGTCAGGGTGGCGGTCGCGAAGCCCGTGCGGCCGTCCGGTGGGGCCGCCGCACCGGCGCGGGACGTCTGGCTCCATGTCCATTCGTCGAGTGGCAGGGGCCGGATGGTCCAGCCGTGCACCTGCCGGCGGTCCACCCACACCCCGCCGAGGATGCCCTTGCCCTGCCCCAGCAGCGGGCCGTAGTTGATCCGCCCCTGGTTCTCCACCAGCAGCGTCAGCCGGACGCGCACTCCGGTGCCGGCGACGCTGAACGAGCCGCTCTCGCGGTCCAGTACGGCGACGGGTGTGCCGTCGACGAACACCTGGGCACGGTCGTGCAGACCCGTGACGGTCAGTTCGTGGTTCCCCGGTGGCAGCAGCGGCTCGGCCTCGTAGAGCACCAGGCCGGAGGTCAGGGACAGTTCCTCGAAGCTCAGGGGCAGCGGTGCGTGGACCGGTTCGGCTGCCGCGCGCAGCCCGTCGAGCAGAGCCGCGTTCTGGGTGACCGGTAGTTCGCGGGGTGCGAGCAGCGGCGGGTCGGCGGGCAGCGGCCGCTTGGCTCCGGCGCCGTCGAGCGCGGTCAGCTTCTCCCTCAGGGCGAAGAACTTCGGTGTCAGAGCACCGTTCTCGGCGATGGGGGCGTCCGAGTCGTAGCTCGTGACGGTCGGCTGGATACCGCCGCCGTCATGGTTGGCGCCTGCCCACAGTCCGAAGTTGGTGCCGCCGTGCGCCATGTAGAGGCTCACGGAGCCGGCCTCGTCGAGGATGCCGCCGACGGTCTCGGCCGCGCTTTCCGCCGACCGGACATGGTGCTTCTCGCCCCAGTGGTCGAACCAGCCGTTCCAGAACTCGGCGCAGAGGAAGGGTTCGCCGGACCGGCGCGAGCGCAGCAGCGCCGCGGCCTGGCCGGGGCGTGAGCCGAAGGTCGCCGCCGCCAGTTCGCCGGGAAGGGTACCGCCGTCCTGCATCAGCGGGGTCGGTCCGTCGGCCGTGTAGAGCAGTTCGGTGATTCCCCGCTCGACGAGGGCGTCGCGCACGTGGCGGACGTAGGCCTGGTCGTCGCCGTAGCTGCCGTACTCGTTCTCGATCTGTACGGCCGCCACCGGCCCGCCCCGGCCTGCCTGGAGGTCCGCGACGCGCGGGATCAGCTCGTCGAACCAGCGGTCGAGCGCTTCCAGGAAGGGACCGTGGGACGTGCGCAGCCGCATGCCGGCAGTGCCGGTCAGCCAGGCGGGAAGGCCACCATTGTCCCACTCGGCGCAGATGTACGGACCCGGCCGCACGATGACGTCCAGCCCCTCCTCCTGGGCGAGCCGGGCGAACCGGGCCAGGTCGCGCGGACCGTCGAAGCGGGTGTCGCCCGCGGCGCGCTCGTGGAAGTTCCACGGGACGTACGTGTCCACCGTGTTCAGGCCCAGGGCGGCCAGCCGACCGAGCCGGTCGGCCCACTGTCCGGGATGGACCCGGAAGTAGTGCAGCGAGCCCGCCAGGACGCGGTGCGGACGCCCGTTGCGCAGGAAGACGCCGTCGGCGTACGTCAGGGTGGCTGCCGCAGGACTGTCACGGATCCCACGCAGGGCCGGTGGGAGCGATGTCGGGGAGGAGGTGCTCACTTGACGGCTCCGGCGGTCATGCCCGCGCGCCAGAACCGCTGGAGGGCGAGGAAGGCGATCAGGAGGGGGAGGACGGACACCAGCGATCCGATGACGACCAGTGGGGGCGGCACCGCGACGTGGCTGGCGTTCCAGCCGACCAGGCCCACGGTGACCGGCTGCAGCCGGTCGTCGCCGAGGACCATCGCGGG
>NZ_JBHXNW010000162.1:0-5075 GCF_042717365.1 Streptomyces sp. NPDC058534 | reverse complement strand
GGGGCGCCCCCTGTCGAAGGGGGCGCCCCAGCGCCGTACATGCACATGCCCAGGCGGCCTTCCTGTCGTAACGTCCGGATATGACCAACCCGTCCCCGCCGCGCAAGGCCTCCGAGCCGCCCTGGCGCACCGAGGGCACGCCCGACGAGCCTCCCAAACCGCCGCCCGGCGGCAGGAGGATGCGCGGCGGCTGGTGGAACCTGGTCCTGGCCGCGCTGGTCGTCTACCTGATCGCCAACCTCGTGCTCTCGTTCTTCAACGAGGGCGACGAGCCGACCATCTCCTACACGGAGTTCAGCAAGCAGGTCGACGAGGGCAACGTCAGCAAGATCTACGCCAAGGGCGACGCGATCCAGGGCCAGCTCAAGAAGGACCGCGACAAACCCGACGGCGACGGGACGTACACCAAGTTCACGACCGAGCGGCCCACCTTCGCGGACGACCAGCTCTGGAACGACCTGACGAAGAACAACGTCACCGTCACGGCCGAACCGGTCGTCCAGCACCGCAGCTTCCTGTCGAACCTGCTGATCGCGCTGGCCCCGATGCTGCTCCTGGTGGTGCTGTGGATCTTCATCGCGCGGCGCATGAGGGGCGCCCTGGGCGGCGGCGCGGGCGGCATGCTCGGCCGCAAGGCGCCGCCCAAACCGGTCGAGCTGGAGGCCGGCGAGCCGCGCACCACCTTCGCGGACGTGGCCGGAATCGACGAGGTGGAGGGCGAACTCAGTGACGTCGTCGACTTCCTGAAGAACCCGGACGCCTACCGCCGCATGGGCGCCAAGATGCCCCGGGGTGTCCTCCTGACCGGTCCGCCCGGCACCGGAAAGACGCTCCTCGCGCGTGCGGTCGCCGGCGAGGCGGGGGTGCCGTTCTTCTCCGCCTCCGCGTCCGAGTTCATCGAGATGATCGTGGGCGTGGGCGCCTCCCGGGTGCGGGAGCTGTTCGCCGAGGCCCGCAAGGTCGCGCCGTCGATCATCTTCATCGACGAGATCGACACCATCGGCCGCGCGCGTGGCGGCGGCTCCGGCATGGGCGGCCACGACGAGCGCGAGCAGACGCTGAACCAGATCCTCACCGAGATGGACGGCTTCTCCGGCTCCGAGGGCGTCGTCGTCATCGCCGCCACCAACCGCGCCGACATCCTGGACCCGGCCCTGACCCGTCCCGGCCGGTTCGACCGGGTGGTCAGCGTCTCGCCCCCGGACCGCGGCGGCCGCGAGGCCATCCTGGACATCCACACGCGCGAGATCCCGCTCGCCCCGGACGTCGACCTGGCCCAGGTCGCCCGCACGACCCCGGGCATGACCGGCGCCGAACTCGCCAACCTCGCCAACGAGGCGGCCCTGCTCGCGGTCAAGCGGAAGCAGGACCGGGTGACGCAGGCGGACCTCTCCGAGGCCCTGGAGAAGGTCCAGCTGGGCGCCGAGCGGCCGCTGGTGATGCCCGAGGAGGAGCGCCGGCGCACCGCGTACCACGAGAGCGGACACGCCCTGCTGGGCATGCTGCAACCGGGCGCCGACCCCGTCCGCAAGATCACCATCGTGCCGCGCGGGAGGGCGCTCGGGGTGACGCTGTCGACGCCGGACGCGGACAAGTACGCGTACACCGAGGAGTACCTGCGCGGCCGGATCATCGGCGCGCTCGGCGGCATGGCGGCCGAGCACGTGGTGTACGGCGTGATCACCACCGGTTCGGAGAGCGACCTCGAACAGGTCACCAACATCGCGCGGGGCATGGTCGCGCGCTGGGGCATGAGCGAGCGGGTCGGCCGGCTCTCCGCCCTCCCCGGCGACGCCCAGCAGGCGTACGGCCTCGCCGCCGCACCCCAGACGCTGGACGCCATCGACGGGGAGATGCGGCGGGTCGTCGACTCCTGCTACGAGGAGGCCGTCCGCAAGCTGCGCGACCACCGCGGACAGCTCGACACGCTGGCCGAGGCCCTGCTCGCCAACGAGACGCTGGACGAGGCGGAGGCATACCGCATCGCAGGGATCACCCGGCCGGCGAAGGACGATCCGGAAGCGTGAGCGCCGTTCGTTCCTACTTCTGCTGGTTCCTACTTCTGCGGGAACTTCCAGACGTAGGGCTCGCCGTCCTCCTCCGACCAGTGCGCCTCCACGCTCTTCGCGCCGGCCGGAATCACGTACGTCTCGCAGAAGACGTGGCTCTCGCCCTGCTTCCAGCTCTCGACGTCGTACGGGTCCTCGCAGCCCGGGGCGTCCTCGGAGGCGCCGACGAGGACGCTGCCGCGCTGCCCGTCCGCGAAGACCGTGGCGCCGTCGTGCACGTCGGAGCCCTCGGTCAGCGCCGGTCCGCTCTTGTGCGTGTACTTGATGTACGCGGTGGCCAGCACCTTGCCCTTGACGTCCGCGGCGTCCGCCACCGCCTTCGCGGCCTCCGCCTCGGTGCCCACGTCGACCTTCTGTGCCACGACGTCGTAGGTGACCTCGCCGGGGTCCTCGGCGACCTTCCCCGTCGCGCTCTCGCCCGTCGCCAGGTCCCCGCCCGAGGCCGCCTGCGAGGGCGAGGGCGACGCCTCGCCGGTCGCCGGGCTCTTCGCGTCGGCGTCGGACTTGTCGTCTCCGCCCTCGCACGCGGTGAGGGCCAGGGCGAGGACGGCGACGGGCGCGACGAGGCGCAGTGCGGTCTTGCGGTGCGGCACTACAGGCTCCTGTATGCAGATGTGGTTGTTCCCCCGAACGGTGGATCAGAGTAAAGGTCCATGATCCACCTGGGGAAACCGCAGGAGCCTTCGACCGGCTTCTTCACGGCATTCACACCTGCACCGGAAAAGTCGGTCGGACGTCGCGCATGTTCGGTCGGAATCGATCCTTACGGGACTCGTGCGATCAAGTAGCGGAAGACATTCGGCATCCAGACGGTCCCGTCCGGGCGCCGGTGCGGGTGCAGGGCCTCCGCCAGCTCCTTGTCGACCTGCTCCCGGCCGGTGGCCGCGATCGCCGCGTCGAACAGCCCGGTCGACAGCAGCCCCCGCGCCGCGCTCGCGGCGTCCGCGTACCCGAACGGGCACGCCACCCGTCCCGAGCCGTCCGGCCTGAGCCCGGCCCGCTGGGCGACCTCCTCCAGGTCGTCGCGCAGGGCGGGGCGCCAGGAGCCCGCGCCGCGCAGCGGGTCCGCGAGTCTGGTGGCCACCCGCAGCACCGAGGTCGTGGCGCACCGCTCCGGCGGGCCCCAGCCCGCCAGCACCACCGCGGCCCCGCGCCCGGCGAGCGGCGTCGCCTCGGCGAGCAGCCCGCCCAGCCCCTCCGAGTCGCCCGCGAGGCACCCGATGGGCTCGAAGGCGGTCACCAGGGTGAACCCCGGCGCCGAAGGGTCCGCCGCGGCACCGGGTGGTCCCTCCACGACCCGCGCCGTGTCCGCGCGGGCGGGTGCGGGCCGGACGCCGGGAGGTTCCGGCGCCTCGGGTGCCCCGGGCAGCAGGCGCTGCCGTGCCAGGTCCAGGAGCTCCGGAGAGCGGGTGTCGACACCGGTCACCGAGGCGCCGCGCGAGGCGGCCATCAGCAGGGCGAGCCCGGAACCGCAGCCCAGGCCCAGCATCCGGGTGCCGCCGCCCACGTCCAGTCGCTCGAAGACGGCTTCGTAGAGCGGTACGAGCATCCTCTCCTGTATCTCGGACCAGTCACGCGCACGTGCACGCAGGTCCACGGGAGACATCGTCCCCGTGTGAGATGAGTGCTGCCGTACGAGCGTAGGTGTCATAGGAAAGCGCCCCAATCGCCGAGTGTTGCCGCTGTGCCCGATTCCATGGCCCCCGTGCAGTGCGCTCGCAACTCCCCCCGTATGCCAGGAAACTCCGGGCTCGCCGTGGCGTCCAGTGGTAGAGAGGGCCGGTTTGCCCGATCCCCGTCCCCATGGCGAGATTTCACTTCCCGGCCATGTGGGCCGGCCGCGCGGTACCCGCGGTAGCCCCCGCCGACGCCTTGACCCAATGGCCGGATCGTGCCGGTCGGCGATGACAGCGGGTGGCGGAGGTGCGGCCGGGGCGGTTCCGGCCAAGGTCGGCGGCGTCCACCGGCGCCGCGCGGGGCGGGGAACCGCCGGGTAACGGGGCGGTGCCGCACGCCGGCGGCCCACCCGGTAACGTCGCCCCCGTCGGCGCGTCCGCCCGGACGGCGCCGCTCCGGCGCGACGGCGGCCGAAACGCCCCTTGCGCACGAGAGCACCCCACGCCCCCGGAGCGTGGACGACCGCTACGCGTCAGGGCGTACGTCGGACTACGCACCAGCTTGGTATGAGCTGTGAGGCTTCTCCGCAGATCAGCGCACCCGCCCTCGTCGGGCCGCATCAGCGGCAACTGACTGGTACGTGCAAATTATTTGGGATGCCCCGGAATAGGAACACAGCGGCACTCCGGCTCGTTGTCATTACGTGAGCACGACACCACCTGTTCTCGCCGCAGAGCTGGCGCAGGCGTGGGCCGACATTCAGCGGTACCACGCCGAGCTGCCCGATCTTGCCGCGCCCGAGTCCCTGATCGGAGAGTCGTCGTCCGCCTGCGGGCACGAACTCTCCTTCGAGCGACTGCTCCATGAGGCAGTCCACGGCATCGCCGCCGCGCGCGGAGTACGCGACACCTCCCGCGCGGGGCGCTACCACAACCGTCGATTCCTGGCGATCGCAGAGGAGTTGGGCCTCGACCACCCCGAGGAGCCACATCCCAGCAGTGGCTTCTCGCTGGTCACCCTCACCCCCGAGGCGAAGCGCCGCTACCGCCCGACGACCGAACGCCTCCAGCGCGCGCTGAAGGCCCACACCGCCGCCACCGCGACCGACTCGGCCCGCAGCTTCCGCGGTCCGGCCGCCCGACACGGCTCCTCCGGGGGAGGGGTGCGCGTGAAGGCCGTCTGCGACTGCGGGCGCAACGTACGGGTCGTCCCGTCCGTGCTGGCCCAGGCCCCGATCATGTGCGGCGGCTGCGGCAAGCCGTTCCGCATCCCGGAGGTGGTCGGCGCCGGCGTGAGCTGACGATCCGGCTGCTCGTGGCAGCCGGATCCGGGCCAGGTTCTGTCGTCGGACCCGCTCCGTCGGACCGGAGGGCGGCCCAGGTGCCCTCC
>NZ_JBHXNW010000161.1:0-5260 GCF_042717365.1 Streptomyces sp. NPDC058534 | reverse complement strand
GACCAGGTCTTGATGGTCTGGCCGATGTTCAGCCCGAAGTACTCCTTCACCAGCCAGAAGCCGGCGTCGTTGACGTGGCTGAAGAAGAGCGAGCCGGCGCCGATGGCCAGGACCAGCAGAGCCGCGTGCGTGGTCGACATGTCGGCCGCGAGCGGTGCGACCAGACCGGCCGCCGAGATCGTCGCCACCGTCGCCGAACCGGTCGCCAGCCGGATCGCCACCGCGATCAGCCAGGCCAGCAGCAGTGCCGGGATCGACCAGTCCTTGGAGATCTCCAGGATCATCTGGCCCACGCCGGAGTCGATCAGCGTCTGCTTGAAGCCGCCGCCCGCGCCGACGATCAGGAGGATGCCGGCGATGGGCGCGAGGCCCTTCTCGACCAGGCCCGACAGCCGGTCCTTGCCGAACCCGGCGGGCCGCAGCAGCGTGAAGATGCCGACGATCACGGAGACCAGCAGGGCGATCAGCGGGTTGCCGATGACGTCGAAGGTGCGCTGCACCACGTTCTCCGGGTCGTCGACGATGATGTCGACGAGCGCCTTGAGCAGCATCAGCACGACCGGCAGCAGGATCGTGGCCAGCGTCGCGCCGAAGCCCGGGCGCTTCTCCAGGTCCTCGGAGGCGCGCGTCGGGATCATGCGGTCGGGAGCGGGGACGTCCACCCAGCGGGCCGCGTACTTCGAGAACACCGGACCGGCGATGATCACCGTCGGGATGGCGATCAGCACGCCCAGCGCGAGGGTCACGCCGAGGTTGGCGCCGAGCGCGTCGATCGCGACCAGCGGGCCGGGGTGCGGCGGGACCAGGCCGTGCATGACGGAGAGACCGGCGAGGGCCGGGATGCCGATCCGCATCAGCGAGTAGTTGCCGCGCTTGGCGACCATCAGCACGACCGGGATCAGCAGCACGATGCCGACCTCGAAGAACAGCGGCAGTCCGATGACCGAGGCGATCAGCACCATCGTCCACGGCATCGACCTGGGGGTCGCCCGGGCGAGGATGGTGTCCACGATCTGGTCGGCGCCGCCGGAGTCGGCGAGCATCTTGCCGAGGATCGCGCCGAGGGCGATCAGCACGCCGACGCCCGCGACGGTGGAGCCGAGCCCGGCGGTGAAGCTGGTGATGACCTTGTCCAGCGGCGCTCCGGCGAACGCGCCGAGCGCCAGTGACCCGATGGTCAGCGACAGGAAGGCATGCAGCTTGAACTTGGTGATGAGCAGCACGATGACGGCGATGCCGAGGAGCACGGCGATGCCCAGCTGGGCGTGGCCGGCCGAGGTGATCGGCTCGACGGTGTCCGCTGCCAGCATCTCGACGCTGAGTCTGGTCACGGTGGGTTCCTTGCGGTGATGGGGATTCGGGGGACGGTGCGGGGGGTTACAGGACCGGCTCGGGAAGGTCCCTCAGGGCGCTCGCCGCCCGTTCGGTGATCTCCTCGGGCGTACCGGCGACGTCCACCGCGACCCCGGCCTCGTCCGACTGGAGCGGCTGGAGCGTGGCGAACTGGGAGTCGAGCAGGGCCGTCGGCATGAAGTGGCCCTGCCGGTGCGCCATCCGGTCCTCGATCAGCTCACGGCTGCCCGTGAGATGCACGAAGACGACACCGGGAGCGGCGGCTCGCAGCCGGTCGCGGTACGACCGCTTGAGCGCCGAACTGCTCACCACCCCACCGAGCCCCGCACGCCCGTGGGCCCAGCCGCCGATGGCGTCCAGCCACGGCCGGCGCTCCTCGTCCGTGAGCGGGGTGCCGGCCGTCATCCTGGCGATGTTGGCCGGCGGGTGGAAGTCGTCGCCCTCGGCGTAGGGAACGCCGAGCCGGGCCGCGAGCAGGGGGCCGATGGTGGTCTTCCCGGTGCCCGCTACGCCCATGACCACGACGACATGGGGGGTGTGCAGTCGCTGCATCGCACTCTCGCTGTCTGCTGTCTTCGTCGACACGTGATGTCGACGCAACTGAAACCCATTAGGTACGACGAATTCAAGAGTCTGTGACATATAAGTCTGACTTTTTATTCCCGTGACGCGCCCCGTACGCTGAGTGCATGAGCACACCGGGCCGGGGGCTGCACGGCCGCGTACTGGACACCCTCGGTCCCGCGATCACAGCGGGCGAATACCCTGCGGGCAGCGTGTTGCGCACGGACGAACTCGCGCAGCGTTTCGAGGTGTCGCGCTCCGTGATGCGGGAGGCCGTCCGGGTCCTGGAGTCCATGCACCTCGTCGAGTCGCGCCGCCGCGTGGGCGTGACCGTCCTGCCCGAGTGCGAGTGGAACGTCTACGACCCGCAGGTCATCCGCTGGCGCCTGGCCGGCGCCGAACGCCCCCGGCAGCTGCGCTCACTGACCGTACTGAGGTCGGCGGTCGAGCCGGTCGCGGCGGGCCTGACGGCGCGGCTCGCCACGCCCGAGCAGTGCGCCGAGCTGACCGAGTGCGCGCTCGGCATGGTCGCCAACTCGCGCGGGCACCGGCTGGAGGAGTACCTCTTCCACGACGTGGCCTTCCACCGCGTCATCCTCACCGCCTCGGGCAACGAGATGTTCGCCCGCCTCGGCGGCGTCGTCGCCGAGGTCCTGGCCGGCCGCACCCACCACGACGTGATGTTCGAGGACCCCGACCCGGCCGCCGTCACCCTGCACGTCCAGGTCGCCGAGGCGGTGCGCGCCCGGGACGCCGAGCGCGCCGAGCGGCTGACCCGGGAGATCACCGTCGGCGCGCTGCAGGAGCTGGACATCCTGGCGCCGTAGCGCGTCGCGGCAGCGCGTCTACTCCTGGAACTCCCCGTCGACGTACACCCACGCCCCGCCGACCCGCTCGAAGCTGCTCCGCTCGTGCAGTGAGCCGCCGCGGTAGGAGGCCCGGAACGTCACGGTGCCGGTGGAGTGGAAGGCGGACCCGCCGGTGGTGGCCAGGATCTCCAGGCCCGTCCACCGCATGCCCGGGTCGAGGTCGAGCCGCGCGGGCCGCGTCCGTGGATGCCAGGTGCGCAGCAGATAGCCCGCGTCCCCCTTCACGAAGGCGCTGTAGCGCGAGCGCATCAGGGCCTCGGCGGTCGGGGCGGCGGCCCCGGCGTGGAAACGCCCGCAGCACCTCTCGTACGGCTCGGACCGCCCGCAGGGGCAGGGAGGGGTGGTCATGGCGACCACTGTAGAGGAAAAGCAGAAAACCCCTGCTCAGCAGGGGTTTCAGCTGGTGTCCGAGGGGGGACTTGAACCCCCACGCCCGATAAAGGGCACTAGCACCTCAAGCTAGCGCGTCTGCCATTCCGCCACCCGGACAAGGTGTCTGCCGCGCGGGGCGTTGCCCGCGGCGACGACGTAAACATTACCAGGCTTTCCGGGGTGGCCGATCACCCCCTTCTTGGGCACGGGCGCCCGGAGAGAGAGGATGAGAGCGACCCACCAGCAGGGACCCACCAGCAGTGACAGCGGGAGGAACCACGTGAGCGACTCGGGCACGGCCAGGAGCGTCACCGGCGAGGACGAGGTCGTCGACCTCTGCCGCGAGCTGATCCGGATCGACACCAGCAACTACGGCGACCACTCGGGGCCGGGCGAGCGCAAGGCCGCCGAGTACGTCGCGGAGAAGCTCGCGGAGGTGGGACTCGAACCGCGGATCTTCGAGTCCCACCCCGGACGAGCCTCCACGGTGGCCCGGATCGAGGGCGAGGACCCGTCCCGGCCCGCGCTGCTCATCCACGGCCACACCGACGTCGTCCCGGCCAACGCGGACGACTGGACCCACCACCCCTTCTCCGGCGAGGTCGCCGACGGCTGCGTGTGGGGCCGCGGCGCCGTCGACATGAAGGACATGGACGCGATGACCCTCGCGGTCGTCCGCGACCGGCTGCGCAGCGGGCGCAGGCCGCCGCGCGACATCGTGCTGGCGTTCCTCGCCGACGAGGAGGCCGGCGGCACGTACGGCGCCCGGCACCTCGTGGACAACCACCCCGACCTCTTCGAGGGCGTCACCGAGGCGATCAGCGAGGTGGGCGGCTTCTCCTTCACCGTGAGCGAGCAGCGCCGCCTCTACCTGATCCAGACGGCCGAGAAGGGCATGCACTGGATGAAGCTGACCGTGGCCGGCACCGCCGGGCACGGGTCGATGATCCACCGCGACAACGCGATCACCGAGCTGTCCGAGGCCGTCGCGCGCCTCGGCCGGCACACGTTCCCGATCCGCGTGACCAAGACGACCCGGGCGTTCCTCGACGAACTGGGCGACGCGATGGGCATCGAACTCGACGCGGACGACATGGAGGCCACGCTCGCCAGGCTCGGCGGTATCGCCAAGCTCATCGGCGCGACCCTGCGCAACACCGCCAACCCCACGCAGCTGGGGGCCGGCTACAAGGTCAACGTCATTCCGGGCGCGGCCACCGCGCACGTGGACGGGCGCTTCCTGCCCGGGCACGAGGAGGAGTTCCTCGCCGACCTCGACCGGATTCTCGGCCCGAAGGTGCTGCGCGAGGACGTGCACGCCGACAAGGCCGTCGAGACGACCTTCGACGGAGCGCTCGTCGAGGCGATGCAGTCCGCGCTGGTGGCCGAGGACCCGGCCGCGAAGGCGATCCCCTACATGCTCTCCGGCGGCACGGACGCGAAGTCCTTCGACGACCTGGGCATCCGGGGGTTCGGTTTCGCACCCCTCAAGCTGCCGCCGGAACTGGACTTCGCGGGCATGTTCCACGGGGTGGACGAGCGGGTGCCGGTGGAGGGACTCCAGTTCGGCGTGCGGGTGCTCGACCGCTTCATCGACGCCTCCTGAACCGCCCCCCTCGGGTTAACGGGCTCCGCACGCGACGGTATTCGGCCGCGCGTGCGGACATCGACCGGGACGAGTGAATGCGCTCATAAGCTCGTAGCCTCATTACTCCCTCCTCGTTACAGGTAATGCGATCAGCAAGCTGGGATCGCCTTTCCAACTAGGAGGAACAATGCTCAAGAAGGTCGTCGCCGCCGCGGCAGCCACCGGTGGTCTGGTTCTCGCGAGCGCGGGCATGGCCGTCGCCGACTCCGGTGCGCAGGGTGCCGCCGTGCACTCGCCCGGTGTCCTTTCCGGCAACGTCGTTCAGGTTCCCGTGCACGTTCCGGTGAACGTCTGCGGCAACACGATCTCCGTGATCGGTCTGCTGAACCCCGCCTTCGGCAACACCTGCGTCAACAAGTGACGTTGCGCCTCGCCCCATGAGGGTCCGAGTCCGCCGGCCCCGGGGGGGGGGGCCCCGCCCACCGTTGGCCCCCCGGGACCCCCGCCCCCCCCC
>NZ_JBHXNW010000160.1:0-5310 GCF_042717365.1 Streptomyces sp. NPDC058534 | reverse complement strand
GCCGCCGTCGACCTCCTCTGCGCCCAGATCCAAGGCACCGAAGTCCCGCACAGGGAGCTGCTCTTCGAACCGGAACTCGTCGTCCGCGGCTCCACGGCACAGCCGTCCGCCGGCTAGCGAGAGGCTCTCACCCACTCCTCGCCCGCAATTTTCTTGCGGGAAATGACAGCCGTTTGCGGTTCTCCGACGGAGCCCGTGAAAGTCGCTGATCCGAGGCATCACCCGGGGCTTCCCGCACCTCACCGCGGCCACTCCGGTCCGCCGTGCGTCGAGTTGGTGCCGCACATCCTGTAGACGACTCAACAGTTCTCTGCAACTCTCTGAGCGCTCAACGTAAATGACAGAGAACATTCAGGAACGAGGCGGAGATCGGGGACAGATGAGAATCCGGAACTGGAGATCACGTGCCCTGTGCACCGTGGTCGCGACCAGTCTCCTGGCGCTGGGCGGCCCACTGCTGTCGGCCACGGCGGCAGGCGGACCCAACATCGCCGTGGGGGACGCCACGGCGGCGAGCAGCGCGCACAGCGAGTACGGCGCCGCCAACATCACCGACGGCAACCAGGGTTCGTACTGGCAGAGCGGCGGCGGCAGCCTCCCGCAGTGGGTCCAGGCCGACCTCGGCACCACGGAGCGGATCGACGAGGTGGTCCTGAGACTGCCCGCCGGCTGGGAGCGCCGCGACCAGACACTCTCCCTCCAGGGCAGCGCCGACGGTACGAGCTTCAGCACCCTGAAGGGTTCCGCCACCTACCGCTTCGACCCGGGGTCGGGCAACACGGTCACCGTGAGCCTCCCCGCCACCAGGACGCGGTTCGTGCGGGTCGAGATCACGGCCAACACTGGGTGGCAGGCGGCGCAGCTCTCCGAACTGGAGGTGCGCGCGGCCGGGGAGTCGTCGACGAACCTCGCCGCGAACCGGACTCTGACGGCGAGCAGTTCCACGGGGGCGTACACGGCCGGCAACGGCAACGACGGCAACAAGGCCACCTACTGGGAGAGCGCCAACAACGCGCTGCCGCAGTGGATCCAGGCCGACCTCGGCGCCTCCCGCCGGGTCGACCGCGTGGTGCTGCGGCTGCCGGACGGCTGGGGTGCCCGCAGCCAGACCCTGAAGATCCAGGCGAGCGAGAACGGCTCGGACTTCAGCGACCTGACCGCCGCCAAGGCGTACACCTTCGACGCGGCGGGCGGCCGGTCGGCGACGGTCGCCTTCGACGCGACGACCACGCGCTACGTGCGTGTCCTGGTGACGGCGAACACCGGCCAGCCGGCTGCCCAGGTCTCCGAGCTGGAGGTCTACGGCCCGGCGAGCGGCGACACCCAGGTCCCGACCACCCCGGCGAACCTCGCCCTCACCGAGCCGGCGACCGGGCAGATCAGGCTGACGTGGAACGCGTCCTCGGACGACACGGCCGTCACGGGGTACGACGTCTACGCCAACGGTGACCTGCTGACCTCGGTCGGGGGTGACGTCACCACATACACCGACACCCGTCCGGGCGACGCGACGGTCACCTATCACGTGCGGGCCAAGGACGCGGCGGGCAACGTGTCGGGCAACAGCAACACGGTCACCCGGCGCGGCGACAACGGCGACACGCAGGCGCCGACCGCGCCGTCGAACCTCGCCCTGAGCGAGCCCACCGCCGGTCAGGTGAAGCTGACCTGGACCGCGGCCACCGACAACAAGGGCGTCACCGGGTACGACATCTACGCCGACAACAAGCTCCGCAAGAGCGTCGCGGGCGACGTCACCACGTACACCGACACACAGCCCGTCGCCGCGAACGTGACCTACTTCGTGCGGGCCAGGGACGCGGCCGGGAACGTGTCGGGCGACAGCAACTCCGTGCTCCGCAACGGCACCAGGGACGGCTCGAACCTGGCCGTCGGCAAGCCGATCAGCGCCTCGTCCGTGATCCACACGTATGTCGCCGAGAACGCCAACGACAACAGCACGTCGACCTACTGGGAGGGGGCGGCGGGCAGTTACCCGAACACACTCACCCTCAAGCTCGGCGCGAACGCCGACATCAGCGCCGTCGTCCTCAAGCTCAACCCCGACACCACCTGGTCGAAGCGCACCCAGAACATCCAGGTGCTCGGGCGCGAGCAGGCAGCCTCCGGGTTCACCGGCCTGGTGGCCGCGAAGGACTACGTCTTCGACCCGGCGAACGGCGGCAACAGCGTGACCGTCCCCGTCGACGGCCGGGTCGCCGACGTGCAGCTCAGGTTCACCTCCAACACGGGGGCCACGGCGGGGCAGATCGCCGAGTTCCAGGTGATCGGCACCCCCGCGCCCAACCCCGACCTGGAGGTGACGAAGCTTGCCACCTCGCCCGCCTCGCCCGTCGAGTCGGACGAGATCACCGTGTCCGCCACCGTCCGCAACAGCGGCGCCGCGGCCAGCCCGGCCGGCAAGGTCGCCCTGCGGCTCGGTGACACCAAGGTCGCCACCGCCTCCGTGGGCGCCCTCCAGGCGGGTGCGCAGAGCACGGTCAGCGCCTCCATCGGGGCGCGCGACGCCGGCTCCTACGAGCTGAGCGCGGTCGCCGACGAGGCCGGCGAGATCATCGAGCAGAACGAGACCAACAACACCTACACGCGTCCGGAGCCGCTGGTCGTCAAGCCGGTCCAGAGTTCCGACCTGGTCGCCGCGACCGTCACCACCTCCCCCTCCAGTCCGGCCGCCGGTGACGACGTCACGTTCAAGGTCGCGCTGCGCAACCAGGGCACCCAGGACTCCGCGGGCGGCGGCCACGCGGTGACGCTCACCCTGGTGGACGCCGACGGCGCCACCGTCAAGACGTTGACCGGCACGCACTCCGGTGTCATCGCCGCCGGCTCGACGAGTCCCGCGGTGAGCCTCGGCCCCTGGAAGGCGGCCAACGGCTCGTACACCCTGCGGGTGAAGGTGGCCGACGACGCCAACGAACTGCCGGTCAAGCGGGAGAACAACACCTCCACCCAGCCGCTGTTCGTCGGACGCGGGGCGAACATGCCGTACGACATGTACGAGGCGGAGGACTTGACGGTCGGCGGCGGGGCCACCGTGGCCGGACCGAACCGGACCATCGGCGACATCGCCGGAGAGGCCTCCGGCCGCAAGGCGGTCAAGCTCGACGCGACCGGTGAGTACGTCGAGTTCACCACCCGGGCCGATACCAACACCCTGGTGACCCGCTTCTCCATCCCGGACGCGCCGGGCGGCGGCGGCATCAACTCCACGATCAACGTCTACGTCGACGGCGTCATGAAGAAGGCGCTGCCGCTGACGTCGAAGTACGCCTGGCTCTACGGGAACGAGGCCTCGCCCGGCAACTCCCCCGGCGCGGGCGCGCCGCGTCACATCTACGACGAGGCGCACCTGATGCTGGGCGAGACCGTCCCGGCGGGCAGCAGGATCAGGTTGCAGAAGGACGCCGCGAACAACACCGACTACGCGATCGACTTCGTCAACCTGGAGCAGGTCGCCCCGGTGGCCAACCCCGACCCGGCGGCCTACGCGGTGCCGGCCGGGTTCACGCACCAGGACGTGCAGAACGCGCTCGACCGGGTCCGCATGGACACCTCCGGCAAGCTGGTCGGGGTGTACCTGCCGGCCGGCGACTACCAGACGTCGAGCAAGTTCCAGGTGTACGGCAAGGCGGTGAAGGTGGTGGGCGCCGGTCCCTGGTTCACCAAGTTCCACGCGCCCACGACGCAGGACAACACCGACGTCGGCTTCCGGGCCGAGGCGAGCGCGAAGGGGTCGTCGTTCGCGGACTTCGCCTACTTCGGCAACTACACCAGCCGCATCGACGGGCCGGGCAAGGTGTTCGACTTCTCCAACGTGTCGGACATCGTGATCGACAACATCTGGAACGAGCACATGGTGTGCCTCTACTGGGGCGCCAACACCGACCGGATCACGATCAGGAACTCCCGGATCCGCAACATGTTCGCCGACGGTGTCAACATGACCAACGGCTCGACCGACAACCTGGTGTCCAACAACGACGCCCGGGCGACCGGCGACGACAGCTTCGCGCTGTTCTCGGCGATCGACGCCGGCGGCGCGGACATGAAGAACAATCTCTACGAGAACCTCTCGACGACGCTGACCTGGCGTGCCGCGGGTCTCGCCGTCTACGGCGGCTACAACAACACCTTCCGCAACATCCACATCGCGGACACCCTGGTCTACTCCGGCATCACCATCAGTTCGCTGGACTTCGGCTACCCGATGAACGGCTTCGGCACCGATCCGACGACCTTCGAGAACATCTCGATCGTCCGGGCCGGCGGCCACTTCTGGGGGCAGCAGACCTTCCCCGGCATCTGGGTGTTCTCCGCGTCCAAGGTGTTCCAGGGCATCCGGGTCAACAACGTCGACATCGTCGACCCGACCTACAGCGGCATCATGTTCCAGACGAACTACGCGGGAGGGCAGCCCCAGTTCCCGATCAAGGACACCGTCTTCACCGACGTGTCCATCACCGGCGCGCGCAAGAGCGGTGACGCGTTCGACGCCAAGTCCGGTTTCGGCCTCTGGGCCAACGAGATGCCCGAACCCGGGCAGGGCCCCGCGGTCGGCGAGGTCACGTTCAACGGGCTGAGGCTGGAGGGCAACGCCGTGGACGTCCGGAACACGACGTCAACCTTCAAGATCAACCGCAACCCGTAGGCCGAGCGGGCCGCACCGGCCCTTGTCGGTCAGGTTACTGACTGGCGCAAGCCTCTTGCAGAGGCTTGCGCTAGTCTTGCGTTTGTGACGCGACGACTTGCTCAGGTGGCGAAGAAGGTTGGGGTCAGCGAGGCCACGGTCAGCCGGGTGCTCAACGGCAAGCCCGGGGTTTCCGAGGCGACCCGGAGGTCCGTGCTGAGCGCGTTGGACGTCCTGGGCTACGAGCGGCCCACCCAGCTGCGGGGCGAGAGAGCGAGGCTCGTCGGGCTGGTGCTGCCGGAACTCCAGAACCCGATCTTCCCCGCGTTCGCCGAGGTCATCGGCGGTGCGCTGGCCCAGCAGGGGCTGACGCCGGTGCTGTGCACCCAGACGAAGGGCGGCGTCTCCGAGGCCGACTACGTCGAGCTGCTGCTCCAGCAGCAGGTCTCCGGCGTCGTCTTCGCCGGCGGCGGCCTGTTCGCGCAGGCGGACGCGCCGCACGACCACTACCGGCTGCTCGCCGAGCGCAACATCCCCGTCGTGCTCATCAACGCCTCCATCCCGGATCTCGACTTCCCGTGCATCGCGTGCGACGACGCGGTGGCCGTGGAGCAGTCCTGGCGGCACCTGGCATCGCTGGGGCATGAGCGCATCGGCCTGGT
>NZ_JBHXNW010000159.1:0-5771 GCF_042717365.1 Streptomyces sp. NPDC058534 | reverse complement strand
CCGAAGTACAACGCCCGCGACGTCGTCTTCGAGATCGAGGACCCCGACACCCCGGACACGTGGGTGCGGATCGAGGGGATCAACACCTTCACCAAGAGCCACGAGGAAGAGACCACCGACACCACGACCTTCGGCTCCCAGGGTGAGGGCGAGTCGGAGAAGATGCAGAAGTCGAAGACCCTGTCCATCGAGGGCTTCCGGATGCGGAACCCGGCCGACCCCGGCCAGGTCCTGGTGGAGACGCTCCACGAGCGGCTGGCGGAGGACTCCCTGGGCGGGTTCCGCTTCGCGCACAAAGCGGACACCTCCTGGGAGGTGTGGACCGCGCACGTCAACCTCGGCGACCACGGCGGCGGCAACAACGACAAGGCCTCCTGGAGCGCCACGTTCACCCGCTCCGGCGCGAACACGACGGCGGTTAAGGCATGAGCCCCACCCGCAAGCCCGCGGCGGGCTCCTACGAGGCGTTCCTGGCCGAAGCCTTCGGCACCGGCACCGAGTCGATCCGCGGGATCGACGTCCGTATCCCCACGGACGTGCCGCTCGCCATGGAGACGCGTCTCAAGGACCTGCACGACTCGGAGGCGGAAGACGACCTCCACGAGCTGGTCGCCCTGCTCTTCGGCGAGGACGTCTTCAGCCGCTGGATCGACAACGGCATGGGCGTGCTGGAGTTCAAGACCGTTCTGGCCTGGGGCATGGCGCACGCCGCCGGTGCGGGCGTCACCTTCATGGAGGCGTTCGACCTGGTCCGCGCCGAGGAGGCGAGCGAGGGAAAAGCGCCGTCCGGCCAGAACCGGCAGGCCCGCCGAGCCGCGCAGAAGAAGCCGTCAACACGTACTGGTGGGCGGTCCGCGCGGACTTCCGCCGCGAGTACGGCATCACGTCGCAAGACCTCGCCCGCATAGGCCGCACCGAGTTCTGGGCCCTGCTCAAGGGCCTCTCGAAGGACGCCGTGTTCTGGCGCGTCGCCAAGGACGAACTGAGCATCGTCGACGACCCCGACGAGATCAGGGCCGCGCTCCACCGCTGATCCACAACTGCATAGGGGGTGCGCGTCGTGGCGCTGAGCATCGGCGAGCTGGTCGGGTTCATCCGCGCCGACGACCGGGGCATGCAGCGCGGCCTGGACGACGCCGAGCTGCGCCTGCGGGGGTTCGCGCGCGACGCTGAAGGCCGGCTCCGCACCCTGGATGGCCGTTTCGCCACCACGGGCGAGATGGCCGCGCTCGGCCTGCGCCGCGCCACCGACGAAGGCGACGGCCTCACCGGGGCGCTGCGCCGGATCGTGGGCATGGCTGGCGGCCTGGCCGGGGTGGCGATGTCGGCCGGGAGGATCGCGGCCATGTTTGGCACGGCCGTGCCGGTGGCGGCGGCGCTGGTGACGACGCTGGCGAACGTCGCTCCGGCATCGGCTGTGGCCGTGTCCGGGGTGCTGGCGCTCCAGATGGCCACGTTCGCCCTGAAGCTGGGCATGCAGGGCGTTGGCGACGCGCTGACGGCCGCGTTGGACCCGTCCAAGGCGGCGGAGTTCGAGGAGGCCCTGGGGAAGCTGTCCCCGGAGGCGCGGAAGTTCGCGCTCGCGGTCCGCGAACTCGCCCCGGCCTGGAAGGAACTCCAGCAGGACGTCCAGGACGAACTGTTCCGGGGCCTCTCCAAGAACTTCAGCGGCATGGCCAAGAGCGTCCTGCCGATCCTGCGGCGGGAACTCATCAACACCGCCGGGGCGCTCGGCGACATGGCGGCCGGGGTGAGCGGCGCGGCCAAGGAGCTGGCCGATGACGGCACGCTCGGCAAGGCCACCAAGTCCGCGCGCAAGGGCCTGGAGAACCTGTCCGGGGTGCCGGGCGTGTTCACGAAGGCGCTGGGCCAGATCGCGGCGGCGGCCGGCCCCAGCTTTGAGCGGCTCACGAGCGTGGCCGCCGATGCCGCGTTCAGGATCGGTCAGAAGCTCGACGGAGCCTTCGAGTCCGGCGCGATGGAAGCCGCCATCGAGGAGGCCATCGACCTCCTCGGTGATCTGTGGGACGTCGGATCCAACGTCTTCGAGATCATCGGGAACATCTTCGGTGCGGTGCCCGACGGCGGGGGCGTGGTCGGCGTCCTCCAGGCGATCACCGGGGCGCTGGCGGAGATCACCGGAACGCCCGAGTTCCAGGAGGGCCTTGAGGCGCTCTTCGAGACGATGGGCAAGCTGGCCACCACGGCGGCGCCGCTGCTGGCGAAGGCGCTGGAGCTGATCCCGCCCATCCTGATCGCGCTCGCGCCGCCCGTGCAGGAGCTGATCGACAAGCTCGGCGAGGGTCTGATGACGATCCTCGAAGAGCTGCAATCCAGCGGCCTGCTGGAGCAGCTGGCCACCTCGCTCGGCGAGGTGATCGTCGCGATCGCCCCGCTGCTCCCGCCGCTGGCCGAGCTGATCGCCGCGATCCTGCCCTACCTGGTCGTTTGGCTGGAGAAGTTCACCTACTGGATCAAGCTGGTCGGCGAGTTCATCGAGCGGTTCGCCATCCCCGCCATCCAGATCATCACCCAACTCCTGCGCGGCGACTTCTCCGGCGCCCTCCAGACCGCCAAGGATCTCGCGGCGGACATGGTGACCTCGGCCGTCGCCAGCTTCGCTGGACTGCCCGGCAAGGCCGGGTCCGCGCTCTCCGGAACGAAGGACGCGATCGGCCGGCAGATCGCCGCGGCCGGGGTGACGATGTACAAGCTGGTCACCAAGGGGGTCACGGACTCCGTCCGGTCCCTCGCGAACCTGCCAGGCCGGGCCCGGTCCGCCGTGTCCAGCCTCGGGTCGACGCTGGCCGGGCAGGCCGGGCGGGCCGGCGTGCAACTGCTCCAGGCGATCTCCAGCGGCGTGAACAGCGCGCTGCTGCCCATCGCACGGATGCCTGGGCAGGCCCGGGCCGCGCTCGGGAACCTGTCCGGGATGCTCTACAGCGCCGGATCCTCCCTGATCCGCGGCTTCATCCGGGGTATCGCGTCACAGATCGGCGCCGTCAAGGACACCCTGTCCAACCTCACATCGAGGCTGACCGACTGGAAGGGTCCGGAATCCCTCGACAAGCGGCTCCTGGTCCCGGCCGGCCGCCTGCTCATCGGTGGCTTCCAGCGGGGCATCGACCTGCAAACCCCCGCTCTGCGCGACCAGTTGCAGGCACTGACCACGGGCCTCCAGGGCGACTTCGCCCTGGCGGGCGCCCCGGCGGGCGCGGGGCAGGGCGTGGGCGGCCGTACGACGACCAACCACTACACCTACAACCTGACGCAGCGGGAGATGACGCTGCGGGACCTGGAGGCGCTCCAGCGCCGCCAGGACGCGCTCGCCAGGGTGGGGAGGCCACGGTAAATGCCGATCATCGCTGCCCCGGTCACGACGCCACCGGATCCCGGGACATCACCCGATGCCGGCGGCGGGATCGTCATCCCGGACTACGGCCGGGCGACGGTCACCTACTACGACCCCACCGGGAAGGAGTGGCCACTGACCACTCCCAGCCTGGGCTGGAAGACGCTGGCGGACGGGGTGTCGGGGCTGGGAGCGGTGCCGTACGAGCTGACCACGGACGCGCACCCGCGCGGGGGCGCCCGCCTGCGGCACGTCCAGGCGCAGCCCCGCACGATCGTGTGGCCGCTGCGCGTGTACGGCTCGACCCACACGGAGTTCGTCGGCCGCTGGCGGCAGCTGGCCGCCGCGTTCACGCGCACGCTGCGGCCGGGCCCGGACGGCCTCCCCACGCCCGGGCTGCTGGAGATCGCCCGCCCGGACGGCTCCCGCCGCCGTATCGAGGTCTTCTACCAGGACGGCTTCGAAGGCCTGGGGAACAACACCACGGGCCGGATCGTCGACGTGGCGGTCCTGTCCCTGTGGTGCGAAGACCCGTACTGGGCCGACGCCCTGGCCGTCAGCATCCACCGGGAGACCGGCACACCGGTCGACTACCTGAACCCGTACCCCAGCGTGTCCTCGTCGCAGGTCCTGGGCGCGACCACGGTGGTCAACCCCGGCGACGTGGACGTGTGGCCGGTATGGACGATCACCGGCCCCGCCACCTCCATCACCTTCACGCGCGAGGACACTGGCGACGCCTTCACCCTCGACATGCAGGCCACCTCCCACGGGGCGCTCCTGGCCGGACAGACCGTAACAATCTCCACCGATCCGCCGCGCGTCCGCTCCGGCACCGGCGAGAACCTCGTAGCCGGACTGAACTGGCCCGAGGCCGTGCTGTGGAGCGTCCCGCCCGGAGAGACCCCAGTCGTCTTCCAGCTCAACGGCGCCGAGGCCGGCAGCGCGGTCGACCTGACCTTCTACCCCCGCTACGAGACGGCGTGAGCAGGGAGGTGGATCCGTGGCGATCAGCCTCCTGGTCACCGACCGCAACCTGAACGTGCTCGGGGACCCGATCCTCGGCTGGACGCAGCTCACGTGCGAACTCAACTTCAACGCCCCGGCGTCCGGCACCGTCGCGATGCCGGCCCGCCCGGAGTACGTGGAGCTGCTCCAGCCCGGCAACCGCCTCGTCGTCGTACGCGACAAGGAGATCTGGTGCGCGGGGCCGATGGAGCAACCCCAGGAGTATCAGTGGGACCTCGGCCAGAATTCCGGGGTGGGGTCCGTCGCTGTCACCTTCGCTGATGACTTGGCCAGGGTCGCCGGGTACCTCACCTATCCCGAGCCCAGCAAGACGTTCGCCAACCAGACCACCGGCAGCGACGTCGTCCGGAAGTTCACCACCGCCAACGCCGAGACGATCATGCGGACGCTCGTGTCGGAGAACTGCGGGCCCACCGCGCTGACCGCCCGGAGGATCGAAAAGCTGGTGCTGGACGCTGCGGCCGGGGTCGGCACGAACCGGACCGTGTCCACGCGCTTCGAGCCGCTCCTGGACGCCGTCCGCGCCGCCGCCGTCAGCGATGGGCTGGGGTTCCGCACCAAGCAGGTCGGAAGCGAGATCCGCTTCGGCGTGTACGCGCCCAAGGACCTCACCGGCACGGCCCGCTTCTCCGCCGGCCTCAACAACCTCCGCAGCGTCCGCTTTACGATGGCGGCACCGCTCGCCACATCAGAGCTGGTCATGGGCGGCAACGACCCCGCCCAACAAGCCACCCCGGCCAACCAGCGCGCCTATACCGAGGTGCTCTCCGGCACGGCCGCGGACTGGTACCGGGTCGAAAAGCTGATCCAGGAATCCGGGAAGACCGACGCGGACGGGGAGCTGACCCTGGCCGGGCGGCTGGCCTTCGGCAACGACAACCCGCAGGCGAGCTTGGCCACGGAGACGGTGGACACGGCAGATCTGCGCGCCGGCCGGGACTACGGCCTGGGTGATCTGGTGTCGGTGGTCCTGCCGACCGGGCTGGAGATCGCCGACGTCGTCCAGACCATCCGCCTGGAAGCCAGTCCCGACGGGGGCGAGCGGGTGACCTCCGTGATCGGCAACAACGACAAGACGACCATGCGCGCCACGGTGTGGACCGTGCGTGACCTGGCCTATCGGCTGGGCCAACTGGAAGCGAGGGGGTGACCGTGGCCGAGCAGTCCTATCCAAGCCCGGGCCACAACAACCGGGCCGTGACCGACGACGAGCACGAGCTGCTGGCCGCCAGGTTCTCCGACGACGGCGTGTACGGGGACCCAACGGACACGCAGGTCGTAACGGCGGGCACCGGCCTGTCGGTGAACGTACGGCCGGACGTGGCCGGGTCGGTACGCGGGCACGGCTGGTACTCCGGCAGCACCACCGTCAACGTCCCCCTCTCGGCGA
>NZ_JBHXNW010000158.1:0-5854 GCF_042717365.1 Streptomyces sp. NPDC058534 | reverse complement strand
GCGCGCCACTCGCTCGCTGTCGCCGCCCGGCGGGCGCGGGGGGGATTTACCAAACTCACCCACACCCCCGCCCGCGGGGGGGGGGGGGGGCGGCGCCCCGCCCCCCCCCCCCCCCCCAACGCCCACCTCGACGCGCTCGCCGCGCACCGCCGCGCGCTGGGGCTGCCCGCCACCTCGCTGGGCTGGACCGCGTGGGCACATGCCGGGCGCGACGCCGAGGAGGTGGCGTTCGAGGAGTCGCGCAGGGAACGTCTCGTCCAGCGCGGGCTTCCGGGGCTCGACCCCGGCCTTGCCCTGCTGGCCGTCCAGGAGGCCGTCGAACGGCGGGACTCGGCGCTGGTCGTCGCGGACGTGAACTGGGAACGCTTCCTGCACCGCTACACCGCGACCCGGCCCAGCGCGCTGCTGGAGGAGATCCCCTCGGTGGCACGGCTGCGGCAGCGCGCGGCAGCCGGGGGCAACGGGACCGAGACGGCTGACGGCGCCGGGCAGGCGCTGAAACGGCTGGCCGAGCTGCCGGCGGCCGAGCGGGAGCGGGCGTTGCTCGACCTGGTGCGTGCGGAGGCGGCGGCCGTACTCGGGCACGCCTCCGGCGAGGCCGTCGATCCGAGGCGAGGGCTGCTGGAGCTCGGCATGGACTCGCTGACGACGCTGGAGCTGCGCAACCGGCTCGCCGCGGCGACCGGTCTGTTCCTGCGGCCCGACGCCGTGTTCCGCAACGGCAGCGCGGAGGCGGTCGCCCAGTACCTGTGTACGCAGCTCCCCGAGAGCGCTGAGGCGGTGACGGCGCCGTCCCCCGGCTCGCCGTCCGGTCCTTCCGGGCTGGCCGCGCTGTTCCAACGGGCGCTCGACTCCGGAACGACGGTGCGGTTCACCGACCTGCTGGGCGACGCCGCCCGCTTCCGGCCGGCGTTGTCCGGAACCATGCCGGAGCCGGTGCGGCTGGCCGAAGGCCGGGGCGGCCCCGCGCTGTTCTGCCTGCCGACCGTGCTGGCGACCTCAGGGCCCCACCAGTTCGCGCGCTTCGCCGCGCACTTCGCCGGCGAGCGCGACGTGTGGGCTCTGCCGCTGCCGGGCTACCAACCGGGCGAGGCGCTGCCCGCCACCCTCGACGCGCTGCTCGACGCGGCGGCCGTCACGATACGCCACCACGCCGGCGGCGGCCCGTACGCGCTCGTTGGCTACTCCTCGGGCGGCCTGCTGGCCCAGGCGGTGGCCGCGCGGCTGGAGGACGCGGGCGAAGGCCCGGTGGCAGTGGCGGCGATCGACACCTCGCCGCTCAGCCGCCGCCTGCTGGTCCAGCTGGTACCGGAGCTGCTGGGCCGCCTGGGCGAGCTGAGCGGCACGGACGGAGTGGACCCGGGCCTGCTCCTGGACGACGACCGCCTCACCGCGATGGGCGGCTATCTGCGGCTGCTGACGGACGTGACACCCGAGCCCGTCAAGGCCCGCACACTGCTGCTGCGCGCGGGTGTGGACATCCCCGGCGACCACTTCTCCGTCATCGAGGCGCACGCCGACACCACAGCGCGGTCCATCCATGACTGGCTCGACGCAACGCGGAGTGAAACCCATGAGTGACATACGTGACACGAGGGACACGAACGACGTGCCCCAACGGCCCTCCGTGCTGATCGTCGGCGGCGGCACCTGCGGTCTGGCCGCCGCCTGCGAGCTACTGCGGCTCGGCGTCTCCGTCCGGCTGCTGGAGAGCGAGCCGGAGCCGAACAAGGGCTCGCGCGCCATTTTGCTGTGGCCGCTGGGACTTGAGGTACTGCGCGGCCTCGGCGTACTGGCCGAGGCCCAGGCGAGCGGCGTCATCCTCCGCTCCCTCCACTACCACCTCGACGGCGGCCGGACCCTCCACAACGACATCGGCCAGGAGAACGAGGCGCTGCTGCTGCCGCAGGAGCAGACCAGCGCGTTGCTGGAGGGCGTACTGGAGAAGCTGGGCGGCCGGGTGGAGCGCGCCCTTCAGGTCACCGACGTGTCGCCGGGCGAGGGCTCCGTGACCGTGAAGGCCCAGGGGCCCGGCGGCACCACCGAGCTGATCGAGGCGGATTGGCTGATAGCCGCCGACGGCGTCGGCAGCACCGTCCGGGAACGGCTTGGCATCGAGTTCCCAGGCGTCACGCTGCCGACGCTCTACCTCGCCGCCGAGGGCCGCATCGACGGCGGCGACGCCGGGCGCGGCGCCGTCCACTACTTCCTGCGCTCCACAGGACCCATGGTCTACGCACCGCTGGCGGGCGGCATCACGCGTCTTGGCACCCCCGTGCCGCCGGACACGCCGCTGACGCCGGAGACCGTGCAGTCGCTGCTCGGCCGGCGCGGACCGGCTGGGGCACGGGTGCAGGATCTGCACGAGATCAAGACCTTCGGCAGCCAGGAGCGGATCGCGACACGGCTGCGCCAGGACCGCTGCTTCCTCGTCGGCGACGCCGCCCACACCCACTCGCCGATCGGCGGCCAGGGCCTCAACCTGGGCCTACAGGACGTGCACAACCTCACCTGGAAGCTGGCGGGCGTGATCCAGGGCCGGTTCGCCCCCGCGATCCTCGACACCTACGAGGCCGAGCGCCGGTACGCCGCCGAGCTGATCGTCCGCAACACCCGGGGTTTCACCCGGATGTTCACCCTCAAGCCGGCGCAGGCGCGGCTACGGAACGCCGCCTGGCGCTTCCTGGAGGTGTCCGGGGTGCTGCGGCGGCGACTGGTTCCGCTGCTGGCGGGCTGGCGGGTGCGCTACCCCGAGGGCCTTGTGGTGCGGGAGGAGGGAAAGTCCGGCGGGTCCTGGAAAGGCAACCGCGTACTGCCGCCGCCCGGTTCGCGCGCGCCGCACTGGGTGACCGCGCCGGCCGGGGACGCGGCGCGCCAGGCCACGTTCCGGCTACTGAGCACGGGCGCCAGGGCCGACCACATGCACCGGGCAGCGGCCGCCGCCGCCGGCCGGCTGCCGGGTCTGGTGGCGCACGAGCGCGTCGGCCGGCACCGCCCGGGGTTCCTGCTGCTGCGCCCCGACGGGTTCGTGGCCGCCAGCGGCACGACCCCCGCCGCCCTGGAGCGCGCCGAGCGGTTCCTGGCGGGCCTGGCGGACACGGCCGAGGTGGCTGCCTGATGCTGCTGGCACGCCACGAGACGAAGAGGACGCCGGCCTTGCGGCGGGCCAGGTCGGGTCGTTGTCGACGCGACGGGAGAGCAGCGGCCGGCTGCGGTCGCCGCGGGCCTCGAGCCGGCGGTAGTCCTCCGTCCCTGCCCCACCCTCGCAGCCCCAAAGTCGCGAACTCGTGGGACGCACTCAAGAAGGTAGGACCGCATGAGACGCAGGGCACGGGCCCTACTGGCACAGGTGTGGGAGATGCTCGTCATCTTCGGGCGGCTCAGCGCGGGAGAGAACCCGGTCCAGGTCACCGGTTCCGGCCAGGGTTCCCGGCCGTCCAGACAGTCCCAGCGGTCGAGGCCGCCCCAGCCCGCCGGGCATCCCGCGACACTGCCCGGCCACCCCGAGCGCGTGCCGTCGGCGAACGAGTCCACCCCGGAGAGTCGGGCGTTCTGGGCACAAGTGGCCCTGACCGACGAGATCCCGCCTCCCGGCCGTCGCGGCCCACGCACGTGAGCCGTGGCACCGGACGCGGCCACGGGCCCGTATCCAACGATGACCCCTTCTCAGGGGTGGGCAGACTCCAGGGGTTCCGGCAGAAAACTTGCACCGCGATAATCTCGTCCATCACCGCCGGAAGCACTCTTCCCCGAAGAACCGTGATTCCGCACCAGCCTCACCTGCCCCAGGACCCCGGTGGAGTGGTGCCCCGACCCCTGCGGTGAGTGGCAGACCGCGGACCCCGGCCCGCGCGCGCCCGTCGGCAGCCGCCGAGCCACCGCCCAGCCAAGATCACCGCCACCACCACAGGGGGAACCATGACGCGCGACACGCAGGCCGAGACCTGGCTCATGCGCTTCGGCCGACAGCGGGGGGACGGCCCGGCGGTCGTCTGCTTCCCGCACGCCGGCGGGTCGGCGAGCGCGTTCGTCGCACTCGACGGTGAGCTGGCACCGCACTGTGACGTGCTGGCCGTCCAGTACCCGGGACGCCACGAGCGGTACCGGGAGCAAAGCGCCCTGACGATCGAGGAGTTGGCCGACCCGATCGCCCAGGCACTGAACGAGGAGCTGCACGGCCGTGAGCGGCCGTACGCCCTCTTCGGGCACAGCATGGGCGCGGTCGTGGCCTTCGAGGTGGCACGGCGGCTCGAGCGTGGCGGTCACGGGCCGGCCCACCTGTTGGTGTCGGGCCGGGCCGCCCCTTCGGACCCTCGTACGGGGAGACTGCACCGGCAACCGGACGATGCCCTGCTCGCGGAGCTCGACCGCCTCGGCGGAACTCCCGAGGGCCTGCTGCAGGACGCGGATGTGCGCGCGCTGCTGCTGCCTCCGCTGCGCGCCGACTACCGGGCCGTGGAAACGTATGTGTACGCCCCGGGTCCCGCGCTGGCCTGTCCGGTGACGGTGCTCGTGGGCGATCGCGACCCGATGGTGTCGGTCTCCGAGGCGGCCCGCTGGCAGCGGCACACGGCCTCGGCGTGTGCCGTCCGTGTGTTCCACGGCGGCCACTTCTACCTGTGGGACCACGTGGCCGAGGTCGCCCGGACCGTCACCGCATCCCTAGGACGGAAGGCCGCACGGCGACCCGGCGCCGAGCGCCGGGTGCCGTGACGGTCACAGCGGTGCCCCCCGCTGTCACGGCTGTCGCGCCCTGGCGATCTCCCGGTTGCTGTGCGAGCCGGCCCGGATCCGGGCAGTCCTCGAGGCTCATGCCATGATCCGGCCTCATGAGTGACCGTTCGCTTTCGCCCGCCTGGCTGGCCTCGTGGACCCGCAGGGTCTCGGAGACCCTGCAGGCGATGACGGACGAGTTCGAGCGCCGGCACGGCTTTCCCCCGGGAGCCAACGAGGTCCGGCTGGCCGGCCACGCCGACCGGGCCGCGGCTCGCACGCTTGCCCAGGCCGCCATCGTCCCTGCCGGCCTGGGCACCTTCTACGACAGCATCGGCGACGTCACCCGGGCGGACGTCGGCAACGGCTACTTCGTCGACCCGGCAGCTGATGTCCTTCTGCGCTTTCAGCAGTACGGCGCTGTCGATGTCGGCGCGGACCAGAGGGGCGGTGGCCTGGTCATCGGCTCGAACGGTGGCGGCCTGTCCTGTGTTGCCGGCCCTGGCGGAGTGATCTACCGGACGCGAACGGCGTCTCTGACCGAACCCGGGCTCGACCGGGTGGCTGATGACCTGCGGCAGTTTCTCGAGCTGCTGGAGCGATCCTTGACACGGTTCGTCGCCAACGGCGAGGTGGAGTGATTCGGCTGTGTGTGACGCCGTTACGCTGGGGCCGTGATGATCAGGGGACAGGCAGATGGTGGCCCGCCGCTGCACTGACCGTTTCCGCGGTACTCACCTCAGGGTGTACGTACTCGGTCGATACCGACGAACTGCCCGGCATGTACCGCAACGACGCGAATCGTCGACAGCAGCTCGTCCAGCGACTTCATCTACCTGGATGTCGATGGCCGTGGCATCGGTGAGATTTCCGGTATCCAGCTGTACACGAGCGGCCGAGGGACGGTGGAGTTCAGCACTCCGGACGAGCCGTGGTCCTTGGTGCTCACCAAGTGTCCGCCCAGTAGATCAGCGTGCCCAGTCCGGCGTGTGGTGGCACCGCAGCCGGCGGCGGCAAGGTTTCTTCAAGCTCCGAACTGCATCGTTAGAGCGTCTCTAGAATTCTGTGGTTGCCCGGGTGTTTCGGGCTTTTCGGGCGCGGCGTGGCCGTGTGCGGTCGCCTTGCCCTGGTCCGATCCTCG
>NZ_JBHXNW010000157.1:4358-6462 GCF_042717365.1 Streptomyces sp. NPDC058534 | reverse complement strand
GGCGCGGCCGTGATCTTCGCCGAAGCCCTCGAAACCCTCTGGCTCCTGATCATCGCGGGCGGCATCTGGTTCGTCCTCGGAGCCGTCGCCGTCGGCCTCGTCCTCGCCGCGCTCGTGCTGGCCCTGTACGCCACCCTCCGCACCGCCTGGCGCCTCGCCCGCACCGCCCGCATCTACCGCACCTGGAGAGCATCGTGACCACCGCCCTTCACGTCCTGCTCACCATCGTCATCACCGGCCCCGCCTTCTGGTGCTGGGGCCATGCCACCGCCCGCGTCCGCCGCATCCCCATCGGCGCCACCGCCGCCGAGGACGAAGCCGCGCTCGCCGAACACGACCGCGCGCAGGACGCCGGATGACCCGTCCGCCGACGCTCGCGCAGTTGCGCAACCTCGCCGACCGTGCCGAACGCGGCCCGCTCACCCCGGCCGAGGCTGCGCGGCTCCGCGCCGGCATCGACACGTACGACGCCCGACGCCGCGGCTACGCCCAATCCCGCGGCGGCTGGGCCATCAAGGTCCGAACCCTCCGCCGCCAGCTCCACCAGCTCCACGTTCCGCTCCTGCGCGGCGGCATCCAGGTCTGCACCCTCTGCTCCGGCTGGAACGGGCTCCGCTGCCTCGGCCTGGTCACGGAGTGGCCCTGCCAGACCCTCACCCTCTTCGACCGCACCTTCCCGACCAAGGAGACCCAGTGACCCAGCCGACCACCGACGCCGAGACCGAGCGGGACCAGCTTCGCGAGGTCCTGCACCTGCTCCGGTACGGCCTGGCGCGTGCCAAGGGCAAGGAGCTGGCGGCCGAGTACGTCGTTGACCTGATCGACACCACGATGCGCATGGCCGCGAATGGCGCCCTGGAGCCCTGCGACGCAGACACCCAAGCCACCCGTGCTCGGATCGCCGAGACCGAACTGCGTGTCCTCCGTGCCGGCCTCCGCGCCAACGGCGCCGACCCCACGCAGATCCAGAACCTGTGGGCGCAAATCCGCCTCCGCAACCGGCAGTGGCGCGAGGAGAAGCAGCGCGTCGCGCAGGCCGAGCAGGGCGAACGCCGGGCCCTCGAACAGCGGCAGGGGATGGCCGACGAGCGGTACGTGTGGCAGGAGCGCGGCGACTGAGCCTGAGCACGACGAAGGGGCGCGCGCCGACCTCTCCCCAGAAACCAGCGCGCGCCCCTCAAGCGGACTCACCGTACCGCCCCACGCACCACAGGAGCCACGATGAACGCCGCTGAGAACCTCCACACCATCGCCCTCCGCTGGACCGACCTCCAAGACGCCCTCGGCGGCGCCAGCGCCCCCGTCTGGCCCCCCGCCGGCCGCATGGCCGACTACCTCCGCGCCATCGAGCAACTCGACGCCGAAGAGCAAGAAGCCGAACGGCACCGCGCCCTCGCACTGCGCACCCTGGAGCGCGACCCCGCCCAGCTCGGCGAGCGCCCCATCCCCATCCGCCTCCGCATCCACGACACCATGCGCGTCGTCCACGCCTCCCTCGTCGCCTGCGCCGACCAGGTCGCGACCGCAGTGCAGCGCGACCCCATCAGGCCGCCGGCACCGCGCCGTGCCGCGGTCGCCCGCACCCGCGCCGAGCGCATCGCCTGGGAGGACCACGCCCGCCGCGTGAACCTGGCGCAGGAGGACGCCGCCGATCCCCGCCGCTGGAAGTGGACCGGGACCAGGCCGACCGCCCCGTACGCCGCTCTGTGGCTGTACGCCCGCGTCCAGGGCGCGCCGGGCCCGTTCCGGCCGCTCCCCGACCGCGAGCAGCAGCTGATCGCGTCCATCGCCCGCGACGCCTGCACGCGCGTGGAGACCGCCCTCGACATCGCCGCGCAGAAGGCCAAGATCGCCCACCCGTGCCCCGACTGCGGCGGCCAGCTCGACATGCACGGCGGCGCCGGCGCCCTCCCAGTGGCGCACTGCCGTGAGTGCGGGCGCACCTGGAGCAGCCAGGCCGCAGCCGCCTGACCGGGGCATGACGGAGCCCCCGCACTGTCCTCGTGCGGGGGCTCCGTCATGCCCGGCTATCCCTCCCCGGCCCGCGGGCGGTCCCTACCCGAGCCGGTGTAGCCCCGCTCGATGTCCTGCACGGTCGACAAGC
>NZ_JBHXNW010000157.1:0-4261 GCF_042717365.1 Streptomyces sp. NPDC058534 | reverse complement strand
TACCGGCGGCTCCTGCGCCCGCATGTCCAGCACGACCTGCCGGCGCATCTCCCGCCACCGCTTCCCGCGCTCCTGCTGGTCGGCCATCACCTCGCCGATCGCCTTCGCCCGCTGCTCCGGGTCGGTCATCGCCTCAACGGCGTCCATGGCGTCGATCACGCGCTGAGCCTCCTCGGTCACACCCGGCCTCACATCTCGTTGGGCGGGCCGCTTGCCTAGAGTGTACGGGGCCCCGTACAGTCACAGGAAGTAGCCCGAGCTACTAAGCACAACGGCCCCGGCCGGAGTTGCCGCTCCATATGGCCGGGGCCAGACCCACCCACAACCGTGACGAAGGAGCAGGTCCGTGCCCGAGCGTACCGAGCAGGAGCCGGAGCAGCCCACCCCGGCGCAGCCCCGCCCCAACCCGATCTTCCGCCAGCCCGCCACGGTGGAGGCCTGCCAGGCCGACTACGCGGCCGGCGCCGACATCCGCCAGGAGATGGCCCGCCAGGAAGCACGGCGCCGCTGATGGGCTGGTTCCGCAGCTCAAAGTCCAGCCGTGACTACCCGGCCGCCGGCGTGACGGTCACCGGTGACGCCGGCCGGTTCCGCCGCGCGAAGACCTCCGGCGCTCGCCAGGCCGCGCGCGAGGGCCAGGCGTGGGAGGACCGCGACAGGGCCGCCGATCGCCGCGGCGGCTGGTACCGCTCCGGCCGCTGACCACCCACCGACCGGCCGGGCCGCGAACATCCCCCCGCGGCCCGGCCTTCACCGCTCCCTCCAAGGAGACCCGCCCATGCTCGCCTCCCTCAAAGCCCGCCAGCGCCACCAGAAGCTCATGCGCGCCGCCCACCACCTCTTGCGCGACGCCTGGCTCTCCCTCGACCGGCAACAGGCCGACATCACCGCCGCCGACCTGGCGGCCTACGCGTTCGGACGGCACCGCATCGACCTCGACCCCGACGAAGCCCAGCGGTTCCTCGAAGCTGCCCGCGTCGCCCGCGGGGAACCAACCATCCCGTCCGCCTAACCGCCCCCGCTCGCCGCTGACCCGCACCGGAGAGACCACCGTGAAGACCAACCGCATCGAGCGGAAGCGCCTCGTCCCCCACACCGTCGACGGCGTCACCGAACTCGTCCTCGACACCGAGTACATCGACGTCCCCGCCCCGCCCCGCGACTGGGACCAGCTGGTGCGCACCGCCGTCACCATCGGCGCCGTCGTACTCGTCACCGCGTCCCTGGTCTGGACGACCGCGAGCATCGGCGACCTCCTCGCCGCCGTCACCCTGCCCGTCGTCGCCTACGCCGCGGCCGTCGCCTTCGACGCCTCCTGGATCATGTGCATGGCCGTCGAGTGGCTCCTCCGCTACGACCCCCAGCGGGCCAAGGTCGCACAGCGTGCCGGCTGGGGGGCTCTCGCCGTGTCCATGGCCGCGGTCTTCGCCCACGGGCACGTCGCCGACGAGTGGGTCATCGGCGCGGTCGGCGCGCTCGTCTCCGGCCTCGCCAAGGGCGGCTGGACGATGGCCATGCGCGTCCACGCCCGCCCCCTCGACCCGCGCACACAGCAGTGGGTCGAAGCGCGCCGCGCGAAGGTCGACGGGCAGCTCGCCATGATCCCGGTCCGTCGGGACCTCCAGCGCGGTGAGCACATCGTCGAGGCCGAGCGGCAGGCCCTCGCCGCGGATTCCGGATCCGCGGATCCGAACCAGCCCGGAGGATCCGCGGACCGCCCGGACCCGGCCGGACCGTCCGTCGACCGCAAGAGCCTGACCACGAAGGACGCAGTCCGGATCGCCTGGACCGACGGCATCCGCGACCGGGACGCCATCCTCCACGACGCCGCGGAGCGCCTCGGCCGGCCGGTCTCCCCGGACAGCGTGGACCGCTACCTCCGCGACCTCAAGCGCGGCGCCTGATGAGCGCGCAGCCGTCGCCCGGCGGTGACGAGCTGCGCGCCCGCGCCTACCTCCACGCCCTCCACGCCCGCCCTCTCGGCCACCAGGACCCCGTCATGCCCACCCCGCCCGACCGCCCCGTCATACCCTCCCGGATCATCCCCGCCGGCGCCCCGCTGCCCGCCCGCGCGCCCGAGCCCGGCGAGGCCCCGCCCTGGCGTACGCCCCCGCCCCCCGTGGCACCGCCCCAGATGCCCGCCGTGCCCGCCCCGCAGCCCGTACCGCCGCCGCAAGTCGTCCACCACGTCCACGAGGTCCTCCTCGTCACGCCCGACCCGGAGCCCGGGCCCCGCCTGTGGGAGCGGCTCTGGGAGCGGCTGTTCACCTGGCGCAACCTCCTCGCGGTCCTTGCTGCCCTCACCCCGTGGGCGGGCGGGCAAAGCCCCGTCGGCCTCTGGTCCGGCACCGTCCACCAGGCCCGCACCGAGGCCGGCATCCTCGCCGCCTACGTGATCGCCGCCGTCGCCCTCACCACCGCGTGGGCCCTCGACCGACGTACCGGCCGCGCGCTGCCCCGATTCCTCCTCGTCACCGCCGCGTTCGGCGCCCTCGGCGTCCTGTCCTGGTGGGACCCGATCCTCCTGATCACCGGAGTCCACAAGTGACCGCCACGTCCACGCTCACCCTGGGCGGGCTCCTCGCCGCCCTGATCATCCTGACCTGCAACCTCTACCCGTGGTGGACCGGCGGCCGGGAGTTCAAGATGCTCGCCGCCTTCGGGAAGGGCTTCGGCGGCGCCGCCTGCGCCGCGGCCTGCCCCGGCGGCATCCTCGGCTGGGCGCACTCCCGCTCCGGCAGCGTCGGCAACTCGGCCGGCGAAGCGGCCGGACAGGGCCTCACCGGCGCCCGCGTCGGCTCCGGCCTCACCGCCGGACAGCTCACCGGCCTCACCGCCACCGGCGCCGTGGTCGTCGTCGTCGCGGTCACGCTGGTCGTCCTCTCGTACAAGACCGCGGGCAAGAAGGACAAGCGCAGGATCGTCGGCGGTGCCTTCGTCGGCGCCGTCCTGCTGCTCACCGCCGGCGTGGCCGGAGCCCTGGTCTGGCTGCCCGACGCCCTGAACGGCGCGGGGGACGGGATCGTGTCCGTGGTCCAGGGGGCGGGCCTGCTGTGAGCCGCCTCTCCCACCCCGCCGGCCGGATCGCGTCCGGGTCCGCCATCCTCGCCCGCCGCCTGGGCACAGCGGCCGCCGCCTGGGTACGCCGCGGCCGCCGCGGTGACCTCACCGGCGTAAAGGCCGCCCTCGGCGGCTGGCTGCGCCTCGCCCTCCTCGCCCTCGGCGGCTACCTGCTGTGGCGCCTCGTGCGCGCCTTCCCCAACCTGCTCTGGATGCTGTCCGCCGGGTGGCTGGTCGCCTCCTGGCGGGCAGGCCGGCAGACCCCCGTACCGGCCGCCGAGGACACCCCCGCCGCGCCCGACGTGGAGGCCGTCCGAACGCTCCTCCTGGAGGCCATGGGAGAGGCCGACGCAGTGCACCTCCGCACGGTCCTCGCCCACCTCCAGCAGCAGGGCCACGGAGAGGGCTGGACGGTGGGCGACCTCCGGGCCCGCCTGGAGGCCCTCCACATCCCCGTCCACGCCAAGGTCAAAGCACCCGGCTCCCGCAGCCCCACGAGAGGCGTGCGGCGGGCGGATCTGACCCCTTCCCCGGCCGCCGCCGAGGAACCGTCTACCGCCCCGTCTACCGCCGCCTGACCTGCACGTCTACCGGCTCATCTACCGCGATCTACCGCCCGTCTACGAGCCCATCTACCGCAACTGTCAGTGCCCTTCGGAAGGATGACCCCATGACCACCCAGCTCCCGCACGACGACTACATCGAGGCCGTCACCGCAGCGCTGACCGCCGCCGGGCTGAGGCCCGCGGAGCACTGGACATCCGACGGCGAGACCAAGGGCATGTACTGCCACCTCAACGCCGTCATCACCCTCGACCCCAGCGGCACTTACGACGTGGACGACGAGGACGTCCCGACGGGCACCGCCTGGCGACACGGCCTGATCCTCAGCTGGGAGTGGCACACCGGCGCTGAGGAAGGCTGGGAGAAGGGCCCGTTCTGGGAGTTCGCCGCCCTCAAGGAGCACGACGTCTGCCAGTACCCGCCCGTGCAGCTGCCCGTGTACGGCTACGCCAGCCCGGCCGCCATCGTGGAGGCCGGCCGCAAGGTCATCTCCCACGAGGTCAAGCCCAACCATTCCTCCTCGTCCGGCGCCGTGCTCTGGGACGGCGGGATCATCGGGGACTCCTGGGAACGGCACGCTGAGCTGGACGCCGCGTGTGAGGCGTGGGGAGTGGACGAGGCCACCGAGTAGGGCCGT
>NZ_JBHXNW010000156.1:0-6524 GCF_042717365.1 Streptomyces sp. NPDC058534 | reverse complement strand
GCCGCCGTCGACCTCCTCTGCGCCCAGATCCAAGGCACCGAAGTCCCGCACAGGGAGCTGCTCTTCGAACCGGAACTCGTCGTCCGCGGCTCCACCGCGCAGGTTGCGGCCCGGTAGCGGATCCTCAACTTCTTCGGTCGACTGTCAAGCAATTACGAAATCAGCGCGAGATATTGCGTTCACTTGTTCGCGGTGGTTGAGTGAGCGGCGCCCCACAACGCATCGGGGGTGGGGCGCCTTCCACGTTCATGCCCGAAGGGGACCACCCATGAGAAGTGCTCGGTTCCGCCGTACTCGCCGTGCCGGCGCCATCACGCTCGTCTCCGCTCTCACCCTGACCGCTCTGGCCGCCTGCGGCACGAGCAGCAGTGACGACGGCGGCGGTTCCGAAGGCGGCAGCGGGTCCTCCGACCCGGCTGCTCCGCTTGACCCGAAGACCAAGGTCACGATCACCATCGACTGCATGCCGCCGACGGCGAAGGCGGCCGAGCTGAAGGAGTGGAAGGAGGACGTCAAGGAGTTCAACAAGACCTACCCCAACGTCACCATCGAGGGCCGCTCCACCCCGGGCCAGTGTCTGGAGCCGCCGCGCTTCACGGCGATGCTCAAGGCCAAGTCGCAGCCCGACGTGTTCTACACGTACTTCACGGACCTGCCGCAGGTGCTGGACAACGACGGCGCCGAGGACATCACGGCGTACGTCAACGACAAGACGGTCCCCGCTCTCAAGGACATCGACCCGAACGTCCTCGGCTCGCTGAAGCACGAGAACAAGCTCTACGGCCTGCCCACGAGCAACTACACGATGGGCCTGCTGATCAACCGCAAGCTCTTCGAGAAGGCCGGACTCGACCCGGACGCCCCGCCGCGCACCTGGGACGAGGTCCGCACCGCCGCGAAGAAGATCGCCGGCCTGGGGGACGGCATCGCCGGCTTCGGCGAGTACAGCGCGGGCAACACCGGCGGCTGGCACTTCACGGCGCAGATGTACAGCCTCGGCGCCGCGGTCGTCGACGAGAGCGGCAAGAAGGCCGCGTTCAACAACGAGACGGGCAAGCAGGTCGCCGAGAACCTCCACGCCATGCGCTGGGAGGACGAGAGCATGGGCAAGACCCAGCTGCTCAAGTGGGGCGACCTCCAGAAGCAGATAGCCACCGACAAGCTCGGCATGTTCCTCGCCGCGCCCGACGACATCACCTACATGGTCCAGCAACTCGGCGCGGACTACGAGAACTTCGGCATGGGGCCGATCCCGGGTGAGAAGAACACGCTGGCCGGCGGCAACAACTACATGGTCAAGAAGGGGATCTCCTCCGACAAGATCAAGGCGGCCGTCGCCTGGCTGAACTTCCAGAACCTCACCGTCGGAAAGGGCCAGTTCAACTGGGCCCGCAAGGAGGCCGACAAGCTCCCGGTCGGCCTCCCGCAGCCCAACTTCTGGCTGAACGAGTCGAAGAAGAAGGACGACGCGGCCCGGATCGAGCACGCCACGATGCCGGTCGAGAACTTCAAGGCGTTCATGGACAACCCGGTGCCGGGCATGGCCGAGCCGCCGAAGGCGCAGGAGGTCTACAAGGTCCTGGACAACGTGATGTCCGGCCTCCTCACCAACAAGGACGCCGACATCGACAAGCTGCTCTCCAGCGCGGAGAAGCAGGTCGACCAGGTTCTGGCCACGCAGTGACCGGCTCCCCCGGGGGGCGGGCCGCACCGCCCCCCGGGGCCCATGCGATCAGTCCCAAGGAGCGACGATGTCGGCCCCCAGCCTGACCCCGAGCAAGGCGGCGAGAGCCCGCCACGCCCAGCCGCCGGTGGACGGCCCGCCCCCGCGCGGCCGGTTCTTCGGCAGGAGCCTGAAGCGCAACCTCACCGCGCACGGCTTCCTGATCGGAGCGGTCCTCTGCTTCGCGTTCTTCTCCTGGTACCCGATGGTCCGGGAGTTCCTCCTCGCCTTCCAGAAGACGGACCAGGGCGAGGTCTCCTGGGTCGGCCTGGACAACCTGCGAACGGTCTTCAACGACCCGGCCTTCTGGCAGGCGTGGCGCAACACGCTGCTGTTCACCGTGCTGGCCTTGGTCCTCGGCTTCGCCGTGCCGTTCGTCGTCGCCCTCGTCATCAACGAACTCCGGCACGGCAAGGGGTACCTGCGGCTGCTGGTCTACCTGCCGGTGATGCTCCCGCCGGTCGCCGCCGTCCTGCTCTTCAAGTACCTGTACGACCCCGGTTACGGGCTGCTCAACGAACTGCTCGGTTCCGTCGGGCTGCCCGAGCAGCAGTGGCTCCAGGACCCCGACCTCTCGATGCTGTCCGTGGTCATCGCGTCGACGTGGATGAACATGGGCGGCGCGGCGCTCATCTACCTCGCCGCGCTGCAGGGCATCCCGGGCGAGCTGTACGAGGCGGCGGAGCTGGACGGGGCCGGACTGCTGCGCAAGGTCTGGCACGTGACGATCCCGCAGACGCGGCTCATCCTCTCGCTGATGCTGCTCATGCAGATCATCGCCACCATGCAGGTCTTCGTGGAGCCCTTCCTTCTCACCGGCGGAGCCGGGCCCGAGGGCTCGACCACCACCGTCGTCTACCTCATCTACCAGTACGCCTTCAACTTCAACAACTACGGCGCCGCGGCCGCCCTCGGCCTGCTGCTCCTCGTACTGCTCGCCGGGTTCTCGGCGGCGTACGTGAAGCTCAACCGCGCCGAGGACGAGTAGGCCGGGGGAAACCACAGATGTCCACACGCACGCTCATCTCGCCGGCCCAGCTCGCCCGGCCCCGCGGCAAGGTCCTCTACTGGGTGACGTTCGGCGGTGTCGTCACGCTGTTCACCGTGGTCTTCCTCGGCCCCATGTACTGGATGGTGTCCAGCGGGTTCAAGGACACCCAGGAGGTCGTCCGGACCCCGCCGACGCTGGTCCCCGAGTCCTTCGAACCGGACAACTACGCGCAGGCCTGGAACGTCATGGACCTGGCCGGCCTGCTGGGGAACACGCTGTACTACGCGTTCGGCGCGCTCGCCTTCCAGCTGGTGCTCGACGTGGCGGCGGCCTACTCGCTGTCCAAACTCCGTCCGGTCTTCGGCAAGGCCATCCTCGGCATGATGCTGGCGACGCTGATGATCCCGGCGACCGTCCTGGTCGTGCCGCAGTACCTGACGGTGCTCGACGTGCCGATCTTCGAACGCAACCTGCTGAACACGCCGTGGGCGATCTGGCTGCCCTCGGTGACCAACGCCTTCAACATCTTCCTGCTGAAGCGGTTCTTCGACTCGATCCCCGGGGAGCTGCTCGACGCCGCCTCGATGGACGGCGCCTCTCCGATGCGCACCCTCCGGTCGATCGTCCTGCCGATCTCGCGGCCGATCCTCGGTGTGGTGTCCATCTTCGCGATCGTGGGCGTCTGGAAGGACTTCCTCTGGCCCATGCTGACCCTGCCCGACCCGGCCAGGCAGACCCTGAACGTGGGCATCTACTCGCTGTCCAACGGGGTGCCCGTCAACGTGCTGATCGCCGCGCTGACCATGGCCTCGCTGCCGACGCTCATCATCTTCCTGATCTTCCAGCGCAACATCATGAGCGGACTCACCGCCGGAGGGCTCAAGGGCTGAGGCACCGCGCCCGGCCCTCCTCCTCCCGCCCCGCCGGCTCGTCCCGTCAACCTTCGCCGCCGGCCCGTCCGACGCCCCGCACTGTCCGGGCCGGCGGCGAAGATCCACCCTGCCCGAAAGGACCGTCACGTGGCAGCCCCCACCTCGCACCGCACCGAAGACTGGTGGCGCGACGCCGTCATCTACCAGGTGTACCCCCGCAGTTTCGCCGACGGCGACGGCGACGGCACCGGTGACCTCGCGGGTGTCCGGGCGCGACTGCCCTACCTCGCCGAACTCGGGGTCGACGCCGTCTGGTTCACGCCCTGGTACGTCTCCCCGCTCGTCGACGGCGGCTACGACGTCGCCGACTACCGCACCATCGACCCCGCCTTCGGCACCCTCGGCGAGGCCGAGAAACTCATCGCCGAGGCACGGGAGATGGGCATCCGCACCATCGTCGACATCGTCCCCAACCATGTCTCCGACCAGCATGCCTGGTTCCGGGCGGCGCTGGCGGCCGGTCCGGGCAGCGCGGAGCGGGAGCGGTTCCACTTCCGGCCCGGCCGCGGCGAGAACGGTGAACTGCCGCCCAACGACTGGCCCTCCCAGTTCTCCGGCCGCACCTGGACCCGGGTGCCGGACGGCGAGTGGTACCTGCACCTGTTCACGCCGGAGCAGCCCGACCTCAACTGGGCCCATCCGGAGGTGCGCCGGGAGCACGAGGAGATCCTGCGGTTCTGGTTCGAGCGCGGGGTGGCGGGCGTCCGCATCGACTCCGCCGCGCTGCTCGCCAAGGACCCCGCGCTCGCGGACTTCGTGGAGGGCGTCGACCCGCACCCGTACATCGACCAGGACGAGCTGCACGACATCTACCGCTCCTGGCGGGCCGTCGCCGACGCGTACGGGGGCGTCTTCGTGGGCGAGGTGTGGCTGCCCGACGCCGAGCGTTTCGCGCGCTATCTGCGGCCCGACGAACTGCACACGGCCTTCAACTTCAACTTCCTGTCCTGCCCCTGGGACGCGGGGCGGCTGCGCCGCACCATCGACGACACCCTGGCCGAGCACGCTCCGGTCGGCGCCCCCGCCACCTGGGTGCTGTGCAATCACGACGTGACCCGCACGGTGACCCGGTACGGCCGCGAGGACACCGGCTTCGACTTCGCGAAGAAGGCCTTCGGGACCCCGGCCGACCCGGCGCTCGGCACCCGGCGCGCCCGCGCCGCCGCCCTGCTCACGCTGGCCCTGCCGGGCTCCGTCTACCTGTACCAGGGGGAGGAACTGGGCCTGACCGAGGCCGACATCCCGCGCGGGAGCATCCAGGACCCGATGCACTTCCGCTCCGGGGGCACCGATCCGGGCCGGGACGGCTGCCGGGTACCGCTGCCCTGGTCGGCCGACGCCCCGTACTGCGGTTTCGGCTCCGAGGCCGAGCCCTGGCTGCCGCAGCCGGAGGGCTGGGCGCGGTACGCGGCGGACCGGCAGGCCGCGGACCCGGGATCGATGCTGGCGCTCTACCGCGAGGCGCTGCGGCTGCGGCGCGCCACCGAGGGATTCGGGGACGGTCCGCTGGACTGGCTGCCCGCATCCGACGGGGTCCTCTCATTCCGGCGCCCGGGCGGTCTGGAGTGTGTGGTCAACCTGTCGGCCGCGCCGGTCGAGCTGCCCGCGCACCGCGCCCTCCTGCTCGGCAGCCTGCCGTTGGACGGGGACGGCCGGCTGCCCGTCGACACGGCGGTGTGGCTGCGCGGCTGAGCCGCCCCCGGACCGGTGCCCCGGTCGGCGCTCCCCCGCCGATCGGGGCCTCACCGTCGCCGGTCGCCCCGAGGCAGGGCAGAATCGGGGCAGGAGTCCGTGGGAGGAGGCGACGCGTGCGGGAACGACCGTGGCTGCCCGGGGTGCGCCGCCCCCCGAATCCCCTCGTGAGCGGGCACCGGGCGGCGCGGGGCGCGCTGCGGTCGATGACGGAGGCGCTGGGCGCGCGACGCAGGCTGGCCTGGTTGAACGCGGCGGACCTGAGCATCGGCACCACGCTCGACGTGCGGCGGACGGCGGTTGAGCTGGCCGACTTCACCGTGCCGGAGCTGGCCGACGGCGCCGCGGTGGACCTGCTGGACTCGGTACTGCGGTTCCAGGAGGGCGACCGGGTCCTGGGAGGGGACGCGCCGCGGCTCAGGGCCATGGCGGTGTCGGAGGTCGAGGGCCTGAACCTCGCGCCCGATCCCGTGGGCGAGCTGTCGGTGCACACCGCCGACCGGCTGGGGCAACGGTGCCTCACCTCCCGCCGGCCGGTGTTGGTGACCCGGATGACGCGGTCGGACTTCGCCGTGATCGCCCCCTCGCGCGAGTCGTCGGACATCATGCGCCGGGCGGGCGTCCACTCCTACCTGGCGGTGCCGCTGATCGCGCGCGGGGTGCTGCTGGGGCTCGCCGACTTCGTACGGGCCGGCCGCCGGGCGCCGTTCAACCGGACCGACGTGGCACTGGCCATGGAGCTGGCGTCCAAGGCCGCCGTGTACATCGACAACGCCCGGCTCTACGGGCGCGAGCGCGATCACGTCGTGACCCTGCAGCGGGCGCTGCTCCCCCGGTCCAGCCCGAGCACCCCCGGCCTCGACGTGACCTCCTGCTACGACCCGGCCACGGACCCGGCCGCGGTGGGCGGCGACTGGTTCGACGTCGTCGCGCTGCCCAGCGGACGTACCGCCCTGATGGTGGGCGACGTGATCCAGCACGCGGACGTGAGCGACGAGAGCGGCCGGGGTCTGCAGCTGATCAACATGCTGTGCCGGCGCTGGGGTTCGTGCCGCACCCCCGGCGGCAAGGTGGTCTGGGCCGAGCAGGACCTGCCGGTGGGGGGCGGGGGGTGGGGCCCCCGGGGTCGGGCTGGTGCGCTGTCGGGGTGGGGGGGGGCGGCGCGGGCGCGCGCGCGCGCGGGCGC
>NZ_JBHXNW010000155.1:0-6870 GCF_042717365.1 Streptomyces sp. NPDC058534 | reverse complement strand
GGCCGCCGCACGGCTCAGGCCGGCGCGGGTGACCGTAACGCCCTCGCCCGGCGCCTCGTGGGCCTCACGCCCGCCGACCAGGAGAAGGCCCTTCTCGACCTGGTCCGCAACCACACGGCGACCGTCCTGGGACACACGACGGCCGAACGCGTCGAGTCCGACAAGGCGTTCAAGGACGCCGGCTTCGACTCCCTCACGGCGGTCGAGCTGCGCAACCGGCTCAGCACGGCGACGGGCGTGAAGCTGCCCGCCACGCTGATCTTCGACTACCCGACCCCGCGCGCCCTCGCGCGCTACCTGCGCGACGAGTTCAGCGGCCAGACCGCCGCCGTCGCCCCCACCACGCCGACCACGGTGCCCACGGACGACGACCCGATCGTCATCGTCGGCATGGCCTGCCGTCTCCCCGGCGGGGTCGCGGCTCCGGAAGACCTGTGGCGGATGGTGCGGGAAGGCCGCGACGGCCTGTCGGGCTTCCCGACGGACCGTGGCTGGGACCTGGACGTCCTGTTCGACGAGAATCCGGACAACCCGGGGACGACGTACGTCAAGCAGGGTGGCTTCCTCCACGAGGCGGGTCGCTTCGACGCGGGGTTCTTCGGGATCTCGCCGCGTGAGGCGACGGCGATGGACCCGCAGCAGCGGCTGCTGTTGGAGACCTCGTGGGAGGTGTTCGAGCGGGCGGGGATCGACCCGGGTGCGCTTCGGGGTGCCGAGGTGGGTGTGTTCTCGGGCGTGATGGGCCAGGGGTATTCCTCGGGTGAAGGTGTTCCCGCCGAGCTGGAAGGGTTCGCGGGCACGGGCAGCGCGGGCAGTGTGGCCTCGGGCCGCGTGTCGTACGTGTTCGGCTTCGAGGGCCCAGCGGTGACCGTGGACACGGCCTGCTCCTCGTCGCTGGTGGCGATCCACCTGGCGGCGCAGGCGCTGCGCCAGGGCGAGTGCACGATGGCCCTCGCCGGCGGAGCCACCGTCATGTCCACCCCCGACACCTTCATCGGCTTCTCCCGCCAGCGCGGCCTGGCCGCCGACGGCCGGGTCAAGGCCTTCTCCTCCTCCGCCGACGGCACGGGCTGGGCCGAGGGCGTGGGCGTCCTGCTCCTGGAGCGGCTCTCGGACGCCCGCAGGAACGGTCACCAGGTCCTCGCGGTGGTGCGCGGTTCGGCGGTCAACCAGGACGGCGCGTCCAACGGCCTGACCGCTCCCAACGGTCCGTCCCAGCAGCGCGTGATCCGCAAGGCGCTCGCCGGTGCCGGGCTGACGTCGGCCGACGTCGACGTCGTCGAGGCGCACGGCACCGGCACCAGGCTCGGCGACCCGATCGAGGCGCAGGCGCTGCTCGCGACCTACGGTCAGGGACGTGAGGAAGGCCGGCCGCTGTGGCTCGGCTCGGTCAAGTCCAACATCGGTCACGCACAGGCCGCTTCGGGTGTGGCGAGCGTGATCAAGATGGTCGAGTCCATGCGGCACGGCATTCTCCCCGCGACGCTGAACGTCGACGAGCCGACGCCCGAGGTGGACTGGTCGGCGGGAGCGGTCGAGCTCCTCACGGAGTCCCGGCCGTGGCCGGAGACGGAGCGTGCGCGCCGCGCGGGTGTGTCCTCGTTCGGGGTCAGCGGTACGAACGCGCACGTGATCCTGGAGCAGGCGCCTGACGGCGAGCCGCCGGTCTCCGCGTCTGTTCCCGTGGACCGCGATGCGGTACTGCCGTTCGTGGTGTCGGCGAAGGGCGCGGGAGCGCTGGCCGGTCAGGCGCAGCGACTCGCGGCGTTCGTCGAGGGCGAGGTGTCGTTTGCCGGTGTCGCGGCTTCGCTGGTGTCCGGTCGTGCGGTGTTGTCGGACCGGGCGGTGGTGGTCGCGGGTTCGCGTGAGGAGCTGCTGTCGGGTCTCGACGCGGTGGCGCGCGGCGAGTCCGCGGTGGGTGGTTCTGCTGCTCGTGGCCGGTCGGTGTTCGTGTTTCCGGGCCAGGGAGCCCAGTGGGTCGGCATGGGTCGCGAACTCCTTGACACCTCCCCGGTGTTCGCGGACCGGGTTGCCGAGTGCGAGCGGGCGCTGTCTCCGTTCGTGGACTGGTCGCTGCCCGAAGTCCTGCGCGGGGAAGCGGATTCGGCGTTGCTGGAACGAGTGGATGTGATCCAGCCGGCGAGCTTCGCCGTGATGGTGTCCTTGGCGGCCGTGTGGCGTTCGGCGGGCGTCGAGCCCGACGCGGTTCTCGGTCATTCGCAGGGTGAGATCGCTGCTGCGTGTGTGGCGGGTGCGCTGTCGCTTGAGGATGCGGCGCGTGTGGTGGCTCTGCGGAGTCAGGCCATCGGCCGGGTCCTGTCCGGCCGGGGCGAGATGGCGTCCGTCGCCCTGCCCGCGGCCGACGTCCGCGAACTGCTGGTCGAGGGTGTCGAGATCGCGGCCGTCAACGGCCCGACCTCGGTCGTCATCGCCGGTGACGCCGACGCCCTGGACGGCCTGCTGACCGACCTGGAGGGCCAGGGTGTGCGGGTGCGGCGGGTCGCGGTGGACTACGCCTCCCACACCCGTCACGTCGAGGCGGTCGAGGAGGTCCTCGCGGCCGAGCTCGCGGGCATCACGGCGCTGGCTCCGGAGATTCCCTTCTTCTCGTCCGTCGACGGCACCTGGGTCGAAGACGCGGGTGTCGTCGACAGCACATACTGGTACCGGAACCTGCGGCAGACCGTGGGCTTCGAGCCCGCCGTCCGTGCGCTGATCGGTGCGGGCTTCGGTGTGTTCGTCGAGGTCAGTTCCCACCCCGTCCTCCTCCAGCCCGTCTCCGAGATCGCCGACGCGGCGGATGTCCCGCCGGTGCTCGTGGGCTCCCTGCGCCGTGGTGAGGGCGGCATGCGCCGCATGCTGACCTCCCTCGCCGAGGCCTTCGTCCGTGGCGTGGACGTCGACTGGACGGCCGTCCTGCCGACCGGTGTCGCCGATGGTCCGCGCGTGGATCTGCCCACGTACGCCTTCGCTCACGAGCACTACTGGCTCAAGGCCCCCGACCGCCGTACCGACGTCGACGCCGACCTCCAGGTCAACGAAGCCGACCGCGACTTCTGGACCGCCGTCGACGACGCCGATCTGGACGCGCTCGCCGCGCTCCTCAAGGCCGACACCACCGACCGTCAGAGCGCTCTGGGCGCCGTCGTCCCGCTCCTCGCGGACTGGCGCGAAGGCCGCCGCGAGTGGAACGTCGTCGAGGGCCTCCGCTACGCCGTCACCTGGCAGCCGCTGCCCCAGTCCACCCCCGGTGTCCCTGGCGGTACGTGGCTGGTGATCGCCCCGGACGGGCGCGCCGGTGCCGACGGGACGGAAGATCTGGCTCAGATGCTCACCGCCCAGGGGCTCAACACGGTGCTCCTTGAGGTCTCCGAAGACGGGCTTCGCGACCGGGCCTCGCTCGCCGCGTGGCTGGGCGCTGTCCTCGCCGAGCACGACGTCACCGGCGTACTGTCCCTCCACGCGCTGGAGCGGGGACAGGCTCCGCAGGACGCCGCAGCCGTCGCCGAGACCACTCTCGTACTGCTCCAGGCCCTCGCCGACACGAGTGCCGGCCAGCCGCTTTGGTGCCTGACCAGGGGCGCGGTGAGCACCGGGACGCAGGACGCCGTGACCTCCCCGGTCCAGGCGGCGCACTGGGGCCTCGGGCGTGCCGCGGGCCTCGAGTACGCGGACCGCTGGGGCGGTCTCGTCGACCTGCCTGCCGAGATCGACGGCCGGACCGTTCAGCGCCTGCTCGGCGTACTCAACGCCGCGGGCGACGAGGACCAGCTCGCCATCCGGCGTACCGGCGTCCACGCCCGCAGGCTGGTAAGCAAGTCCCTCCCCAAGTCGGCCGGTACGCAGCCGTGGCAGTCGCGCGGAACGGTCCTCGTCACCGGCGGTACGGAAGGACTCGGCCGGCACGCCGCGCACTGGCTCGCGCTCGGCGGCGCCGACGCCCTGATCGTCACCACCACCGCCGACACCCCGGACGACGGCGTGGATACGCTGCGTACCGAACTCGCCCGCCTTGACGTCCGTACGACCGTCACGGCCTGTGACGCCGCCGACCGCGACGCGCTCGCCCGCCTGCTCGACAGACTCCCCGCCGACCGGCCGCTGACCGCCGTGATCCACGCCGCCGACGTCATGCAGACCAGCTCCCTGGCCGGCACCCGGCGGGCCGACATCGCCGAGGTGTTCGCGGCTAAGGTGGAGATCGCAGTCTGGCTCGAAGAGCACCTCAAGGACACCGAGCTCGACGCCTTCGTCACCTTCTCCTCGATCGCCGGCATCTGGGGTGGCGGCGGACAGGGCCCGTCCGGTGCGGCGAACGCTGTCCTCGACGCCCTCGTCGAACGCCGCCGCGCACGCGGACTCAAGGCGACCTCCCTCGCCTGGGGCGCGCTAGACCAAATCGGCGTCGGCGCCGACCCGGCCGCGCTAGCCCAGCTGCGCCGCCGAGGCGTCCTCCCGGTCGCCCCCGAGGTCGCCGTGAGCCTCCTTGAGCAGGCACTGCGCGCCGACGAACACGCGGTGGTCGTCGCCGACATGGACTGGACGGCGTTCATCCCGGCGTTCACGTCCGTCCGGCCGAGCCCGCTCTTCGGCGAACTGCCCGAGGCGCGCGAGATGATGCGGTCAACTCAGCACGAAGCGGGCACCGGTGCCGACGACGCCCAGTCGTCCCTGGTCGCGAGCCTGACGGCGGCCTCGGAAACCGAACAGCAGCGGATCCTGCTCCGGCTCGTCCGCAGCCATGCCGCCACCGTTCTGGGCCACACCAGCGCCGAGGTCATCCGGCCGCTCCAGGCCTTCCAGGAGGTCGGATTCGACTCCCTCGCGGCCGTCGGCCTCCGCAACAGCCTGCAGGCGGCCACAGGCCTGCGCCTGCCCGCGACGCTGCTCTTCGACTACCCCACCCCCGACGCGCTGGTCGAGTACCTGCGCGCCGAACTCCTCCGTACGACCGGAGACGAGTTCGAAGGGCGGGAGGGCGACCTCAGACGTGTCCTGGCGAGCGTCCCCTTCGCCCGGTTCAAGGAGTCCGGAGTCCTGGACGCCCTGCTGCAACTTGCCGAGACGGACGCGCCGGAGGCATCGGCGCCGTCCGAGGACAACTCGGAACTCATCGACGCGATGGACGTCGCCAGCCTGATTCAGCTGGCCCTCGGCGACGACGCAAGCTGACCCGTTACAAAGATCGTGGAGGAAGAAATGGCATCGCCTGACGAGCAGCTTGTGGGTGCACTGCGTGCGTCGCTGAAGGAGAACTCCAGGCTGCAGCACGAGAACAGTCAGCTCGCCGCCGCTGCCGTCGAGCCTGTGGCCATCGTGTCGATGGGCTGCCGCTTCCCGGGCGGGATCGACAACCCCGAGGACTTCTGGCGGGTGGTCTCCGAAGGTGCCGACGTTTACACCGAGTTCCCGACCGATCGCGGTTGGGACCTCGACGGACTCTTCGACCCGGACGCCGACAACCCCGGCACCACCTACGTGCGCGAAGGTGCCTTCCTCCACGACGCGGCCAAGTTCGACGCGGCGTTCTTCGGCATATCGCCGCGCGAGGCGCTCGCCATGGACCCGCAGCAGCGCCAGCTCCTCGAAGTCTCCTGGGAGACCTTCGAGCGCGCCGGCATCGACCCCCACTCCATGCGGGGCGCCGACGTCGGCGTCTTCACCGGCATGGTGCACCAGGACTACGCGCCGGATCTGAGCGGCTTCGAGGGATACCTCAGCCTCGAACGAGCCCTCGGCACCGCCGGCGGCGTCGCCTCCGGTCGCGTCGCCTACACCCTGGGCCTGGAAGGCCCCGCCGTGACGGTCGACACCATGTGCTCGTCCTCGCTGGTCGCCATGCACCTGGCGGCGCAGGCGCTGCGCCGCGGCGAGTGCTCGATGGCCCTTGCCGGCGGCGCCACCGTCATGGCGACGCCGGGTGGCTTCGTCGGCTTCTCGCGGCAGCGCGGCCTGGCCGCCGACGGCCGCATCAAGGCGTTCTCCGCGTCCGCCGACGGCAGCGGCTGGGCCGAGGGCGTGGGCGTCGTGCTCCTGGAGCGGCTCTCCGACGCCCGCAAGAACGGGCACCGCGTGCTCGCGGTGCTGCGAGGCTCCGCGATCAACCAGGACGGTGCTTCGAACGGCCTGACCGCCCCGAACGGTCCGGCCCAGCAGCGCGTGATCCGCAAGGCGCTCGCCAACGCCGGTCTGACCACCTCCGACATCGACATGGTGGAGGCGCACGGTACGGGTACGAAGCTCGGTGACCCGATCGAGGCGCAGGCGCTCCTCGCCACGTACGGCCAGGGGCGCGAGGAGGGCCGGCCGCTGCTCCTCGGCTCGGTCAAGTCCGTCCTCGGGCACGCGCAGGCCGCTTCGGGTGTCGCCGCGGTGATCAAGACCGTGCAGTCGCTGCGCCACGGCGTGCTTCCGGCGACGCTGCACGTGGACGAGCCCACTCCGCAGGTGGACTGGACGGCGGGTGCGGTCGAGCTCCTCACGGAGTCCCGCGCGTGGCCGGAGACCGAGCGTCCGCGCCGGGTGGGCGTGTCGTCCTTCGGCGCGAGCGGTACGAACGCGCACGTGATCCTGGAGCAGGCGCCGGACGGTGAGCTGCCGGTCTCCGCGTCCGTTCCCGTGGACGGCGATGCCGTGCTGCCGTTCGTGGTGTCGGCGAAGGGCGCGGGGGCGCTGCCGGGCCAGGCGGCGCGGCTCGCCGCGTTCGTCGAGGCGGACGAGGCGCTGCCGCGGGCCGGTGTGGCCGCATCGCTGCTGTCCGGGCGTGCGCTGCTGCCGGATCGGGCGGTGGTGGTCGCGGGATCGCGTGAGGAGCTGCTGACGGGTCTCGGCGCGCTGGCGCGCGGCGAGTCGGACGCGACGCTGTTCAAG
>NZ_JBHXNW010000154.1:0-6980 GCF_042717365.1 Streptomyces sp. NPDC058534 | reverse complement strand
TCCACCCCCGCCAACTCCACCACCACACCCGGATCATCAAGACACACCACCGGCACACCCGAGACCCCGCTCAACCTCTCCACCAGACCACTCACCGTCACCACACACACCGGCCCGGCATCCCCCACCATCAACTCCACCCGCTCCGCCGGATACGACGGATCAAGCGGCACATACGCACCCCCCGCCTTCCACACACCCAACAACGCCACCACCAAATCAACCGACCGCTCCAACAACACCCCCACCACACACTCCAACCCCACCCCACGCCCCCTCAACACACCCGCCAACCGCGACGCCCGCTCATCCAACTCCCCATACGACAACTCCACCTCCCCACACACCACCGCCACCGCACCCGGATCCCGCGCCACCTGCCGCTCGAACAGGCCCACCACCGTCTCCTCGGGCACGACCCTGTCGGTGTCGTTCCACTCCGCCAACACCCGCGCACGATCCGACGGCGCCAGCACCTCCACCGCACGCAACGACGTCCGTGGCGCTTCCTCCAAGGCCGTGACCAGACCCTCGACCGCGGTCTGCATCAATTCGCATACAAGCTCCGGATCGCCGGGCACGACCACACCGGCCGTCAGCCCGAATCCGACCCCCAGATCATCAACCGAGACCGCCAACGGATAGTTCGTACGGTCCTCACCCAGCAGCACCCTCATGCCGGCCACGCCGCCCGGCCGTGTCTCGCCGGACTGCGCCGAGTCCGACCGCACTCGATTGCTGTGGCGGTAGTTGAACAGCGCAGTGAACAACGGGACGGACGTCGGGACATCGCTGGCCGCCTGAGCCAGCGCGAGGGGAGCGTGCTCGTGCACCAGCAGGCCGGCCAACTGAGCCTGCATCGCCCGCACCGCACCCACCACGTCACCGTCGGCGACATCCACCCGCACCGGCAGCGTGTTCATGAAGGGCCCCGGGATCCGCTCAGCACCCACCCCGGCATTCATCCGGCCCAGCAGCACAGTCCCGAACACCACGTCCGACCGCCCGGCCAGTACGGCCAGCACCCGCGCCCACGCCACGTGGAACAACGTCGCCGGACTCACCCCAAGCCCACGCGCCCGCTCCCGCACCCTCTCCGCCAGGGCGTCGTCAACCATCACGCGTGCCTGCTGGGCGCCGGTGCCGTCACCACGGGCGTCGGCCAGGCCGAACGGCAGCGTCGGCTCCGTCACGTCCCTCAGCAGCTGGGCGAAGTACTCCTCGTGCTCCGTGCGGGACACGCCCAGCCGCGCCTGGGCCACGAAGTCACGGAAGGGCAGCGGCACCGGCAACGTGTCCCCGCGCCCGGTCATGAGCGCCGCGACCTCGCCGAGTACCACCTCAGACGCTGTGTGGTCCTGCAGCAGGTGATGCACCTGCACCAACGCCACCCACCGCTCGCCGCCCGGCTCCGCCGCCATGTACACCCGCAGCAGCGGCGCCCGCCGGACATCCATCCACCGGCCGGCGATCGCGATCAGCTCCGCCGCCGGGTTCCCGCCGTCCGTCAGCGTCGCCTCTGTCACCGGAACGACCGCGCGCCGCCGCACCACCTGCACCGGCTCGGGCAGCCCTTCCCACACCACCCCGGTGCGGTAGATGTCGTGCCGGTCCACCACCTGCTGCAAGGCAGCCAGGAACCCGTCCAGCCGCTCACGGCCGTCAAAGCCCATGGCGAGTGATCGGAGGTACGGATCCGCCTCCCCCGGGCCGGCGAGCAGGTGGTGGAAGAAGATGCCCTCCTGCAACGGCGCCAGCGGATACACATCCGCCACGTTCGCGGCCCCACCCTCGACCGCCGCACACACCGACTCCACCTGCGCGGCCGTGAGCTCCACCAGCGGCAGCATCTCGGGCGTGAGCGCCTCGGCGCCATCCGGAATGCCGTTCGGCGGCACCTCCACAACCGGTCCGTTGCCGGCCTCGACCAACCCCGCCGGTGTGGGTGTCTCGAAGAGCGCCCGCACCGAGATCCCCAGTCCCCATTCGCGCAGCCGTGACACCAACGACACGGCGAGGAGGGAGTGGCCGCCCAGTTCGAAGAAGTTGTCCTCGACCCCGATCTGCTCCAGACCCAGCACCTCGGCGAAGACCGCGCACACGACTTCCTCGACCACCGACGCCGGCCCGCGTCCCTTGCCGCCCGCGGTCCCGTACTCGGGTGCAGGCAGCGCCGCCCGGTCCAGCTTCCCGTTCACCATCAACGGCAACTCGTCCAGCACCACCACCGCGGACGGCACCATGTACTCCGGCAGCCGCTGCCCCATGTAGGCGTGCAGCTCAGCGGTCAGACCAGCGCCCACACCACCGCCGTCGGCGACGACAACGTACGCCGTCAGTCGCTTGTCGCCGGAGGCGTCCTCACGGGCAATCACCACCGCCTGGTCCACGCCCGGATGCGCCGCCAGTACCGTCTCGACCTCGCCCGGCTCGATCCGGTACCCATGCACCTTCACCTGGTCGTCCGCCCGCCCGACGAACACCAACTGCCCGTCGACCGTCCACCGGACCAAGTCCCCCGTCCGGTACATCCGCTCACCCGGACCGCCGTACAGGCACGCCACAAACCGCTCCGCGGTCAGACCCGGACGACCGAGATACCCGCGAGCCAACTGCACACCCGCCACGTACAACTCACCCACCACGCCCGGCGCCACCGGGCGCAACCACGCGTCCAGCACGTACGTGCTCGTCGTCGCAAACGACCGACCGATCGGAACCGATCCCACACCCCCCACACCATCACCCGCACCGATCTCGTAGTGCGCACAACCGACCGCCGCCTCCGTCGGCCCGTAGTGATTCACGACGGCCAATCCCGGATGCGCCCCACGCCACCGCTCCGCCAAGCCCCAGCCCAAGGCCTCGCCACCCACCATCAACTGGTCCGTCGGGACACACTCCTCCGGCAACGCCTCCAGCAAGGGCAAGTGGCTGGGAGTCACCTTCAAGAATCCCAGACGACGACCGCCCAGCACCCCCGCCAGCCCCTCATCCAGACCCGCGACAAACACACACCCACCGCTCACCAGCCCTCCGAACAGACCCGTCACACCCGCGTCGAAGGACACCGACGCATGCAGCAGGCTGCTCTCCCGCACCCCCGGATACGCCTGGACACACCAGGTCACATAGCTGGCCAGCGCCCCATGCGACACCACCACACCCTTCGGCCGACCCGTCGACCCCGAGGTATAGATCACATACGCCGCATGCCCCGACTCCACTCGCACCGGCTCCACCAACCCACCGGCCTCCACCCCCTCATCCACCAGCACCCCAAGCCCGTCCGGCAACCGCCCGACCAGCCCGTCACTGGTCACCACACACACCGGACCCGCGTCCGCCACCATCATCGAAACGCGATCCGCCGGATACTCCGGATCAATCGGCAGGTACGCACCACCGGCCTTCCACACCGCGAGCAACGCCACCACCACATCCACCGACCGCTCCAGCATCACCCCCACCACCGACTCCAACCCCACACCACGCGCCCTCAACACACCCGCCAACCGAGACGCCCGCTCATCCAACTCCCCATACGACAACTCCACCCGCCCGTCCACCACCGCCACCGCACCCGGATCCCGCACCACCCGCTCCTCGAACAACACCGGCACCACACCCGACGCCTCCACCACCCCCGACTCATTCCACCCAACCAACACCCGCCCCCGCTCACCCTCCGACAACACCTCAAGCCCATGCAGCCCCGTGCCCGGCGCGTTCTCCAAAGCCTCGACAAGACTCTCAACCGCCGTGTGCATCAACCCACACACCAACTCGGGATCACCAGGCTCCAGGGCGTCGACCGTCAGCCCGAACCCAGAGCCCATGTCGTCCACTGCCACGGTCAACGGGTAGTTGGTGCCTCCCCTCCGGTGCACCACTGATACGCCGGCCAGTCCGACCCTGTCACCGCCGTTCGGCAGAGCACCCCACCGCTGGCTGTTGCGGTAATTGAAGATGGAGGTGAACAGCGGGGCGCGTGCGGGGACGCTGCTGGCTTTCTGCGCCAGGGCGAGGGGAGCGTGTTCGTGCACCAGCAAGCCGGCCAACTGGGCCTGCATCGCCCGCACCGCACCCACCACGTCACCGTCGGCAACATCCGCCCGTACAGGCAGGGTGTTCATGAACGGGCCCAGATTCCGTTCCGCACCCTGCCCAGCGTTCATCCGGCCCAGCAGTACGGTCCCGAACACCACGTCCGTCCGGCCGGCCAGGCTCGCCAGCACTCGCGCATACGCCACGTGGAACAACGTCGCCGGACTCACCCCGAGCTCACGGGCCTGCTCTCGCACCCGTACCACCAGCGCCGCGTCCACGCTCAGCCTCGCCTGCTCCAGATCGGAGCCATCACCACGAGCATCGGACAGGCCGAACGGCAGCGTCGGCTCCGTCACGTCACCCAACAGCTCCGTGAAGTACTGCTCGTGCTCCGCGCGGGAGACCCCCAACCGGGCCTGGGCCACGAAGTCACGGAACGGCAGTGGTACCGACAGCTCGTCGTCGCGCCCCTCCATGAACGCCGCGACCTCTCGAAGCACCGCTTCCAGCGCGGTGTGGTCCTGGAGGAGGTGGTGCACCTGCACCAACCCCATCCAGCGTTCGCTACGCTCGCTGTTCGGCTCTGCGGCCACATGTACCCGTACCAACGGCGCGTCTCGCAGGTCTATCCACCGCCCGGCGATGGCCCGTAGCTCTGCCACCGGATCCCCGTCGCGCGACAGGGTCACCTCGGTCACCGGGACGACTGCACGCCGCCATACCACCTGCACCGGCTCGGGCAGCCCTTCCCACACCACCCCGGTGCGGTAGATGTCGTGGCGGCCCACCATCCGCTGCAACGCCGCCAGGAACCCGTCCAGCCGCTCACGGCCGTCAAAGCCCAGCACGATCCCCTCGAAATAGACATCCGTCCCACCGGGGCCGGCCAGCAAATGGTGGAAGAAGAAGCCCTCCTGCACAGGTGCCAGCGGGTACACGTCCGCCACGTTCGCCGCACCGCCCTCGACCGACGCGCAGACCAAGTCGATCTGCGCCGCAGTCAACTCGACCAGCGGCAGCATCTCCGGCGTGACCACGTCCGCCCCCTCCGGAATCCCGTTGGGCGGCGCCTCCACCACACCCCCGCCACCGGCACTCGCTGCCGCAGCCAGCGACGCCGGTGTCGGCGCCTCGAACAACGCCCGCACCGACACCCCGAACCCGCGCTCGCGCAGCCGGGACGCCAGGGTCACCGCCAGCAGGGAGTGCCCTCCCAGCTCGAAGAAGTTGTCCTCCGCTCCCACCCGTTCCAGCCGCAGCACCTCTGCGAACACCCCGCACACGATCTCTTCGAGCGCCGTGGCGGGACCTCGGCTGTTCACATTCGCGCTGAACTCCGGCGCCGGCAACGCGGCCCGGTCCACTTTCCCGTTCACCGTCAACGGCATCCCGTCCAGCACCACCACCGCGGACGGCACCATGTACTCCGGCAGCCGCTGCCCCACGGATGCGCGCAGCTCTGCCGTCAGTCCGCCATCCGCGTCACCCTCACGGTCGGCGACGACGTAGGCCACCAGGCGCCGGTCCCCCGGCACGTCCTCACGGACCAACACCACCGCCCGGTCCACTGCAGGGTGCGCCGCCAGCACCGTCTCGACCTCGCCCGGCTCGATCCGGTAGCCACGCAGCTTCACCTGATCATCCGCACGCCCCACGAACACCAACTGCCCGTCGGCCGTCCACCGGACCAGATCCCCCGTCCGGTACATCCGCTCACCCGGCCCGCCATACGGGCACGCCACGAAACGTTCCCCGGTCAGACCCGGGCGCTGGTGGTACCCGCGCGCCAACTGACTGCCCGCCACATACAACTCACCCACCACACCCGGCGCCACCGGCTCCAGGAACCGATCCAGGACAAACGTCCTCGTCGTCGCAAACGACCGCCCAATCGGAACCGAACCCACACCCACACCCTCATCCGCACCAATCACGTAGTGCGCCGAACCGACCGTCCCCTCCGTCGGTCCGTAGTGATTCACCACCACCACATCCGGATGCACCTCACGCCACCGCTCCACCACACCCCAGCTCAACGCCTCCCCGCCCACCATCAACTGCCCCGTCGGCACACACTCCCCCGGCAACGCCTCCAACAACGACAAATGGCTGGGAGTCACCTTCAAGAAGCCCAGACGACGCCCACCCAGCACCGCCGGCAAACCCTCATCCAACCCGGACACGAACACACACCCACCCGACACCAACGCCGCATACAACCCCGTCACACCCAGATCAAACGACACCGACCCATGCAGCAGACTGCTCTTCCGCACCCCCGGATACGCCCCCACACACCAGGACACATAGCTGGCCAGCGCCCCATGCGACACCACCACACCCTTCGGCCGACCCGTCGACCCCGACGTATAGATCACATACGCCGCATGCCCCGACTCCACCCGCACCGGCTCCACCAACCCACCCGCCGCCACCGCCTCATCCACCAGCACCGTTAAACCGTCCGGCAACCCACCCGCCAACCGCGCGCTGGTCACCACACACAACGGCTCCGCGTCCCCCAACATCCACGCCACCCGATCCGCCGGATAGTCCGGATCAATCGGCAGATACGCACCCCCCGCCTTCCACACCGCCAGCAACGCCACCACCACATCCACCGACCGCTCCAACACCACCCCCACCACCGACTCCGGCCCAACACCCCGACCCACCAACGCACCCGCCAGCCGAGACGCCCGCTCATCCAACTCCCCATACGACAACTCCACCCGCCCATCCACCACCGCCACCGCACCCGGATCCCGCACCACCCGCTCCCCGAACAACACCGGCACCACACCCGACACCTCCACGGCCCCCGACTCATTCCATCCAACCAACACCCGCCCCCGCTCACCCTCCGACAACACCTCAACCTCACCAACCCGCACATCCCCCGCCACCACCGACAACACCCGCACCAACCG
>NZ_JBHXNW010000153.1:2062-7272 GCF_042717365.1 Streptomyces sp. NPDC058534 | reverse complement strand
TTGGCGTAGGTGCCCTGGATGAAGCTGAACTCGATGTCCCGCACCATCTGCTTGAGCATCTGCTCGATCTGCCAGTCCGCCTCGTTGGTGACGGGGTTGGACTCGGCGTTGTTGATGCCGCTCTTCGCCTGGACGGCGGCGAGCTTGGTGTACGAGACCTCCACGGTCTCGTGGTGGATCTGGACGATGTTGGAGACGTTCGCCCGGACGCGCTCCTGCCCGGTCGGCGCGTCGGCGCCCTCCAGCTTGGCGTTCTGCGCGGCGGCGCGCAGGTCGAAGGTCTGCCACTCGAACTCGATGCTGTTGGTCTGCCCGCCGCCGGTCAGGCCGCCGATCGCGGAGAAGAACGGCGTGTCGGACGGGGTGAGCTGGTGCAGCATCCCCGTGTAGTTCGGCAGGTTGTACGTGGTGCCCAGCGCGGTGATCCCGGCCATGGCCACTCTCCTTCATCCGTGATGGGGGCGCGGCCATGGCCGGACCCGGGTCTACTGCTGGTCCGTGAGGCCGGCCAGCTTGCTGTTCTCCAGGCGCATGGCGAGTCGCCAGTTGCCGTCCGCCTTGGCCTGCGCGATCTGCTGGTCGAGGTTGGGGGGCTGCTGTCCGGAGCCGCCGCCGAGGTCGCCGCCTGAGCGGCCGGGGCCCTTGGCCGGGGCGAGCTTGGAGAACTTCGTGACCGCTGACTTGATCGCGGCCACGTTCACCTCGCCGTCCTCGCCGACGAAGCGGGACACGTCGATGTACTCGGCGGCCTCGCCGAGGTCGATACCGGCCGCGGATACGGCGGCTCGGAACTCGGCACCGGCGAGCTTCAGTCCGTAGTCGGCGGCGGCGGCCGTGCGGCCCTTGTTCTCCGCTTCGGCCACGGCCTTCTCCTGCTCGGTCATCTGCGAGGCCTTGAGCGCGGCGAGTTCGTCCTGCGCCTTCTTGTTGGCCTTGGCGCGGTCCTCCCACTTGCGGGCTTCGGCCTTCCAGTCGGTGCCGTCTCCGTCCCCGGAGCCCGCACCGCCCTGCCCGCCGTCGCCCGAGCCGCCGGAGCCCCCGCCGTCCTGGCCCGAGCCCTGCCCGCCGTCGCCCTGGCCGCCGGCCGCGCCACCGTCACCGGAGCCGCCTTGGCCGCCTGATCCGGAGCCGCCTTCGCCCTCGCCGTTGCCACCCGCGATGGCGTAGATCGGCGAGCCGTTGCGGCGGTAGCCGAGCACCTCCAGCGCGTGGTGTGTGGCGAGCGGGTGCTTGAAAGGGTGCTGCATGGTGTTCTCCCGTGCGGGATGTCCGGCGGTCGCCGTGCGGCGGGTGCCGGTGGTCTGTGGGGCGCCTACCGGGCGGCGCCGATCTGTTCGCGCGTCGGTTTGCGGCGCAGGTCCGGGTGGGCCGCCACGTGCTCGCGGGCCGCCTTCTGCCACTTGCGGACGTACGCCCCGGCCCGGCGCCGCGCGGCCTCGTCCATCGCGGCGGCCTGCTCGCGCTTCCAGCGGCGGATGTGGCGCTCAATGGCCCGCTGACGCTGCGTGTCCTCGTACGTCGTCCCCGGGGTCGCGTGGTGAGGCGGCCGGGTCGACACGCCAGGCAGGTAGGCCGCCAGGGAGTGGCGGCAGTTGGGATGGAACAGGCCGGCCGCGCGTGCCTCGATCAGCGATCCAGCGATGTGGACGACGACCGGCGGCGTTGGCGGCCGTCGGCGAAGCAGCCCGCGGCGGGGCTCCTCGGGCGGGGCCGCGTGCTCCGCAAGCATCGTCTGCGGTCCCGGCGGCCCGGTCAGGGTGAGTACTTCGCCCTCCCACCGTTCGCACAACGGGCACTCCAGCGGGGCATCGGAGACCATCACCAGCCCGACGCCGATCTCCGCCAGGGCGTCGACGTGGCCCTCGACAGCTGCGCGTGCCGTCACGCTGCGCACGGCCATCTCGGCGTATGACGCCATGTCCCACGACCGGCCAGCACGGTCCACGAACCCCGTGACGCCGCGCTGCGCGAAGGCGTTGAGGGCCCGTTGGGAGGCCTGTCTGCGGGTGGCAGCGCCGAGGAGGACGTTCCCGGCCGGGCCGGACACGATCCGCCGGTACACGTCCACGATCGCGCGCGTGATCCGCGCGTACACCGGCCGCGTGTCGTCGGCCATCGAGGCGGCCAGCCGGTCGACGGCCGGCGCGTTCGGCAGCGTCTGCCGGGCCGCCAGCTCGCGGCCGATGTCCAGCGCGCCCAGCTCGGCGACGGCAGACTGTCGGCCGCGGTTGTACGCCTCGATCAGCGCGCGCCGTACGGCGCCGTTGGTGTCCTGCTGGAGCACGTTGGCGATCTCCTCCACGGCGGTGCGGAGGTTGCCCACGGCGGCCAGCTTCAGCTCAGCCCAGCGCGGCGACTGGATGTCCGCCTCCAGGGCGGCGGCCAGCCGTTCGAGGAGGGCGGCCTGGGCGTCGTCGTAGAGGCGGGCGACCTCAGTCGCCAGGTCCTCGGCCATCGCGGGGGACACCGGCATTCGGCACCCCCTCGCCCTCGGCCCCCGTCTCGAAGGGGTCGGCGACGTTACGGCTGGTCTCGGTCATGATCTTGTCGACCTCGGCCGTCACCTGCTTGTCGTCCCAGTCCGGGTGCAGGATCCGCACTGACGTCTCCCGGGACGCGGCCTCGGCACGGTTCAGCACCTCCACCGTGGTCGCCAGCTCGCCCAGGCCCTCGCTGATCGAGTCCTGGAACTCCACCTTCGGCGGCTCCACGTCCAGGCCGCTGACCCCGAACAGGGGCCCGGCCTCCACCGCCAGCTGGGCAGCGAGCGCGTCCGTGATGGCGGGCTTCCAGTACAGGGCCTTCCGGGACCGGGTGATCAGCGACCTGCGTTCGCGGGCCTTGATCTCGGTGGCGGTCACGGCCTGGCCGCCGCCGTCCCCGTGCTCCCCAAACGTGGACGCCGAATAGCCGGCCTGCCGGGCGGCCTCGGAGACCAGGGCGCGGCAGGTGTCGAGGTGCTGCTGGACGCGGATCTCGAACTGGACCACTTCCAGCGGGCTGGGGTCGCCCGGGCGTTGCAGCATGTTGAGCCCGGAGTAGACCCGGCGGTCCTCGTTCCACGCTGCGCCCTTGCCGGGGCCGAGGCTGTCCAGCATGGAGTTCGGGACGACGATGCGGCCCTTGCCGTTGATGATGTCGCGGATCCAGCTGGACCAGGTCTCGTCCAGGGAGTCCATGAGCGGCTCGATGCCCTGGAAGTCCGACTGTCCCCAGTAGGCGGCGGCCGGGACGTTCCTCCAGGCGCGCGCGGGGCGCACGTTGGGCGCGTACGAGGCGGTCAGGTGCTGCGGTGCCCCCGTATCGATCCAGTCCTCCCGGGTGATGGTCCGGGCGACTGCTTCGGTGGCCGGGTGGTCCTGGAGGGCGGTGCGCCGTCCGAGCATGCCCGGGGTGCCGATGTACAGGCCGTGGAGGATCCGGCCGCGCTCGTGCCGCTCCAGGTGCCTCCACACCGTGTTCCCGTCGGCCTCCACCACCGTCCAGAAGGTGACCGTGCGCAGGCGGCCGTGCGCGAACTCGGGTACGGCCTGGTCCGCCGGCACAGCCGTGTGCCATGGACGATCCGAGATCTCCTCGTCCCAGACGAGCCGCAGGTAGGCGCCGCCCAGGGCCGCGCACACCTCGCCGCCCTCCAGGAGCGTCGGGTGCAGCTGCTCCTGGAGCTTCTCCAGCCGCTCCTTCGTCGCGTCGCTGACGCCGGTCAGCGCGGGGGGCTCGGAGAACAGCAGAGAGGAACTGGTGCGGGCGATGTCCCCGGCGAGGGGGATGTGGAGCTTCTCCCGCTTCTGGCCGGGCTCGGTGGGCTGGCCCCAGAACCAGCGGGACACGGTGCCGATCAGGCCGCCGCGGTACTGGGACGGCCGGTTCTCGGGGAGTTCGCGGATGCCGCGGTTCAGGTAGCGGTCGCCGAGCCGGTCGGGCTCCGAGCTGTACCAGGCGTCCCAGTCGGCGAGCGCGGTCTGCACGACCGGATCGGTCGGCGGCCACGCGATATCCCGGTCAGGGAGCGGCATCCGTAGCCTCCTCGTCGGGCGGCAGCTCTCGGAGCTGCTTCAGATCGACCTCGCGGGCGACGATCTCCAGGCGGATGACGGGGAGGCAGTTGATTTCGGTCTGCACCGTGACTGCGCGCACCCCGGGGATGCGGAGGCCGTCCAGTTCGACGGTGCCGCGCCCGGAACCTTGCAGGCGCACCTTGGCGAGCTGTACCGGCATCAGACGGCCTCCCGTTCCATGAGCAGATGCGCGAGGCTCAGCCACGACGTGGCGAGTTCGTCGAGCCGCTCCATCAGAGCGAGGTTCGTCTCCAGCTCGGCGGCGCGCAGCAGCCGGGCGGCGTTCTCGATCGCGTCGTCCGGGGTGACCGGCTCGGGGACCTGACGCGTCACGCGGCTACCTCCAGGAGGGTCGGGATGTGCGGCCGCCACAGGGCCTCGGTCGTACGAACGCCGTAACGCAGTGCGTCACAGGAGTGGTCGTCCACCTTGATGGGCTTGTCCTCGCCCTTCTCCGCCGCCTCGTCGTCCCAGGAGTAGCCGGGCAGCTCCTCGATGAGGCCGACGGCCGAGGGGTGGACGCGAAGCCGGTCAGCCGCGAAGAGGCTGGAGACGGTGCGGATGCCGTCCAGGACCGTGTTCTCCGCCGGGGTTACACCGGTCACGCCGTCGCGGTGCAGCTGCTCGATGTACGAGGCCGCCGACGGGTCCACGACCGTCCACTCCGGGTGCACGCCGAGCACGTTGGTCTGCGGCTGCGACACCGAGGCCAGCCAGCGCCGGCGCTCCTGGCTGTACTCGGCGTCGGTCTTCTTCCGGCGCTGCGCGCGGGAGTCCCACCGGTACTCCGAGACGACGTACAGGCGCTGATCCACCCCGAGGCCGATCAGGAGATCGGAGTACGGGTTGGTCGTGCCGTAGTCGATCGCGTCGCACAGCCAGCGGCTGATGTGCGGGACGTCGCGGACGACGTGCCGGGTCTCGTCGAACGCCTCGTAGATGGCGCCCTCGGCCTGGACCCAGTGCCCGAGGATGTTCCGCCGGTAGAACAGGCCCACGTACGTGGACTTGAGGCTGGCGACGTACTCGGGGTCGAGGAACGGGTTGTCGTCCAGCGTGAAGTGCCACGAGCGCAGCCGGGTCTCGGCCGGCCGCTTCAGGTAGTCGCGGCGGAACCAGTGCGCCGGGTTATCCGGGTTGGTCGTCGTGAAT
>NZ_JBHXNW010000153.1:0-1964 GCF_042717365.1 Streptomyces sp. NPDC058534 | reverse complement strand
GAACGTCTTCGGCAGGGTCGTCGCCTCATCGACGTACGCGCCCGCGCAGGTCATGCCGCGGATCTTCGGTTCGGCCTTGGCGTCGTTCGCGCCGACCATGTGCACGATGCGGCCCATGATGACCGCGATCGGCGCGCCGTTGTTGTAGCTGATCTGCTTTGCCAGGGTCCCGAAGATGTCCGGGTTGGTCAGCGGGGCGATCACGTTGCGGTACAGGGAGTCCCGGGTGCGGCCGACCATGACCAGCTCGCCGCCGGTCGGCGCGGTCGCTACGAACGCGAGCCAGGCCAGCAGCGAGGCGATCGTCTTGCCCGACCGGACCGAGCCTTCCCAGGCGTTGATCCGGGCCTCGGCCTCCACGACGGAGACGACCTGCTTGCGGGACAGGGGCAGCGCGTCAAGGAGACTCACCCTCCGCCTCCTCGCCGGCCTCCTCCCCGGCGGCCTCCTCGTACGCGGCGCGCAGGCCGACCATGAGCTTGCCGAGCATCGACTTGGCGTCCTCGGCGCCGGCGTCGTCGGCGGGCGGCACGAGCTTGAGGGACTTCTCCAGGGCGACCCCGGCCGCCGTCATGAGCGCCTTCTTGTCGGCGGCCGGCGGCTCGGCGACCTCGCGGTGGGCGAAGGTGTTGTCCTTGCCCCCGAAGTTGAAGACGGTCGCGGGCTCCCACATCTGCTGGGTCAGCCTGAGGGCGTCCAGGTGGAGATCGACGGCGGTGTCCGCGCGGAGGGCGGCGAGTTGGGCGACGCGGGCGCGGGTGGCGTCCTCGGTCATCGAGGTGTCGAAGACGAGGCCGAGTTCGGCGGCGATGACGGAGACGGTGCGCTGCGCCCGGTCGATCTCGCGGGCGATGGCGTTGCGGCCCATGCCGAGGGCGTGCAGCTCGCGAACCCGGTTGTAGTCCTCTTCGGTGACGGGGCGGTGGCTGGTGTTTAGGCCCATGGTCACCTCCGGGCGTGCGAAGGCCCGACCGCACGGGGAGAGCGGCCGGGCCGGTAGGTGTCCGCGCAAGGCGCAGCGCCAGCAGCAAACCCGCACGGTGTGAGCGATCGGGTGAAGCCCTGCGCGGACGTCTGTGGATGCCGGAGCCCCCAGGCCCGTGTGGGCGCTGGGGGCTCCGGTCCGGGCGCGACTCCGGGTACGGCGCGGGGTAGTCAGTTGGGTCCGGACACGCCGGACGTGGGGCCAGGATGCGGCATGATCAGCCGGATTGCAACTACGGGCGTAGTGACCGGTCAGTAGTTGCCGTTGGCGAGGACCTCGCCGTCCTTGTCGTAGACGGTCACCAGGCCGTTCTCCGACTCGTAGCAGGAGGCGAACGCCGACGCGATCAGCTTCCCGTCCCCCTGGTGCGGACCGAGGAGGCCACCCGTGTAGTCGGTGAACACCTCCGCCGCGTCCAGGATGTTGTTCTTCTTGTCGGTGCCGGTCACCTTCGTGACGTGCTTGACCGCGGTCTTCTCGGTGCCCGTGCCGGACTTCGCGACGCAGGCCTGGAACTCCTCGGCCTGGCTCTTCTTCGCCGCGGGCTTCTCGTCCTGCTTGGCCGGCGCTTCCTTGCTGTCGTCGGCCTTCGGCTTGTCGTCGGCCGCGACGGCCTTGTCCTTGTTGCTGGTGTCGGTGGCGTCGTCGCTGCTCCCTCCGCCGACTGCGGCACCGATGCCGACGAGGACAAGCAGGGCGACGACGCCGAGACAGCCGAACCCCACGATCTTGCCAGCGCTGCTCTTCTTCGGCGGCCGGGGCGCGGGGCCGCCGGGGTGGCCGTAGCCGGGCTGGGGCGGGTAGCCGTACCCAGGCGGCGGCTGCTGCCCGTACGGGCCGGGCTGCTGCGGCTGGTTGGGCTGCTGCGGGTACTGCTGGCTCATGATGCCCCCGAGGGATGTACGTGGCTGGCAGGTGTGTGACTCGTGAAGATGCCGTGTGGTTGCCCCACGAGGGAAGCATTCACCGGATCGTGACA
>NZ_JBHXNW010000152.1:0-7973 GCF_042717365.1 Streptomyces sp. NPDC058534 | reverse complement strand
CTTGAACAGCGTCGCGTCCGACTCGCCGCGCGCCAGCGCGCCGAGACCCGTCAGCAGCTCCTCACGCGATCCCGCGACCACCACCGCCCGATCCGACAACACCGCACGATCCGAGGCGAGCGACCCCGCGACCTGCGTGAGCGACACGCTCTCGCCCGCCTCGACGAACGCGGCCAGCCGCTGTGCCTGACCGGCCAGCGCCGCCGCACCCTTCGCCGACACCACGAACGGCAGCACCGCATCACCGTCGACGAGGTCCGCCCCGGAGTCCGGAAGCTCACCGTCCGGCGCCTGCTCCAGGATCACGTGCGCGTTCGTACCGCTGACGCCGAACGACGACACGCCCACCCGGCGCGGACGCTCGGTCTCCGGCCACGACCGGGACTCCGTGAGCAGCTCGACCGCACCCGCCGCCCAGTCCACCTGCGAGGTCGGCTCGTCCACGTGAAGCGTCGCCGGAAGCACACCACGGCGCATGGACTCGACCATCTTGATCACACCGGCGACACCGGCGGCGGCCTGCGCGTGCCCGATGTTCGACTTCAGCGAGCCGAGCCACAGCGGCCGACCCTCCTCACGCCCCTGCCCGTACGTCGCGAGCAGCGCCTGCGCCTCGATCGGGTCCCCGAGCGTCGTACCCGTACCGTGCGCCTCCACCGCATCGATGTCCGTCGACGTCAGGCCGGCACTGGCGAGCGCCTTGCGGATCACGCGCTGCTGCGCCGGACCGCTCGGAGCGGTCAGACCGTTCGACGCACCGTCCTGGTTCACCGCCGAACCCCGCACCACCGCGAGGACCTGGTGACCGTTCTTACGGGCGTCCGAGAGCCGCTCAAGCAGCAGGACACCCACGCCCTCGGACCAGCCCGTGCCGTCGGCCCCGGCCGCGAACGACTTGCACCGACCGTCGGCCGAGAGCGCGCGCTGCCGCGAGAAGCCGATGAAGGAGTCGGGAGTCGCCATGACGGCCACACCGCCGGTGAGGGCCATGGAGCACTCGCCCTGCCGCAGCGCCTGCGCCGCGAGGTGGATCGCCACCAGCGACGACGAACAGGCCGTGTCCACGGTCACCGCGGGACCCTCGAAGCCGAACACGTACGACACGCGGCCCGAGGCCACACTGCCCGCACTGCCCGTGCCCGCGAACCCTTCCAGCTCGGCGGGAACACCTTCACCCGAGGAATACCCCTGGCCCATCACGCCCGAGAACACACCCACCTCGGCGCCCCGCAGAGCACCCGGGTCGATCCCCGCCCGCTCGAACACCTCCCACGAGGTCTCCAACAGCAGCCGCTGCTGCGGGTCCATCGCCGTCGCCTCACGCGGTGAGATCCCGAAGAACCCCGCATCGAACCGACCCGCCTCATAAAGGAACCCACCACGACGCACATACGTCGTCCCCGGACGGTCCGGATCCTCATCGAACAGACCGTCCAAGTCCCAACCACGGTCCGTCGGGAACTCGGACAGACCGTCGCGGCCCTCACTCACCAACCGCCACAGAGATTCCGGGCCCGTCACACCACCCGGCAGACGACAGGCCATTCCCACGATCACGACCGGGTCGTGAGGGTCGGAGTCCCCCGCTCCCACGGCGTCCGCGTCCCAGCGATCCTCCTCGATCCCCAGGATCTCGGCGCGCAGGTGGGCGGCCAGGGCGCGCGGGGTCGGGTGGTCGAAGCTGATCGTGGTGGGGAGGCGCAGGCCGGTGTGCAGGACGAGCCGGTTGCGGAGTTCGACGATGGCCAGTGAGGTGAATCCCAGGTCGCGCAGGGCGCGGTCGGCCGCGACATCATCGGCCGAGGGGAGGCGGAGCACGTCCGCTGCCTGCGTGCGCACCAGCTCTTCGAGTACGCGCAGCTGCGCGCTCTTCTCCCGGCCCGTGAGGTCCGCCCGCAGGGCGGCGTGGACGGCGGAGTCGGGTTCGGCGAGCCGGAACGAGCGGCCGGCGGTGTCCACCGCGATCCTCAGGCGTCCCGGGACGTCCGCGAGGCGGTGCCGGACGACCTTCCCCGACGCGGTGCGCGGGATCGACTCGACCTCGTGGATCTCCTCGGGGACCTTGTAGGCGGCCAGTTGTGCGCGGCAGTGCGCGAGCAGCGCTTCCTCGTCGAAGCCCGACGGGCCGGGGACCACGTACGCGACGGGCACCTCGCCGAGTGCCTCGTGGGGTTTGGCGCCGACGGCCACGTCGGCGACGCCGGGAAAGGAGCGCAGTGCGGTCTCGACCTCGACGGGGTGGATGTTCTCCCCGCCTCGGATGACGAGTTCCTTGGTGCGGCCGCAGATGGTGAGGTGGCCCGCCTCGTTCTGGCGGGCCAGGTCACCGGTGCGGAACCAGCCGTCGCGCAGCGCCTCGGCGGTGGCTTCCGGGCTGTTGTGGTAGCCGACCATGACGTTCGGCCCCTGGACCCAGACCTCGCCTTCCCGCCCGGCGGGGACGTCCTCGCCCGTGTGGGGGTCGACGACGCGGACCCCGACGCCGGGGACGGGCAGACCGCAGGATCCCTCGACGCGGGAGCCGTGAGGGGCGTTGATGGCGATCGCCCCGCACGTCTCGGTGCTGCCGTAGGCGTCGACGAGGGGCACGGCGAACGTGTCCTCGAACGCCCGGCGCAGGGCGGCGGAGGTCACGCCGCCGCCGACGAGGCATATGCGCAGCTCGGGCAGGGTGGAGCCGCTGTCCCGTAGGGCCTCGACGAGGTAGTGGTACGTCGTCGGGACGCCGGCGAGGAAGGTCGAGCGGTCGTCGCGGAGCGCGTCGAGGACGTCCTGCGGGGAGTGTCCGTCGAGGATGCGGGCGGTGGCGCCGGCCACGGTGACCGACAGGACGCAGGCGATGTGGGACAGGCTGTGGAACAGGGGCAGGGGCCACAGGACGCGGTCGTCGGCGGAGAGTTCCGGGACGGGGATGTAGCAGTTCGCCACGGACCAGAGGCAGTTGCGCTGGGTGGACAGCACGCCCTTGGGGAGACCGGTGGTGCCGGAGGTGTAGAAGAGCCAGGCCACCTCGTCCAGGCCCAGGTCGTCCCGAGGGCCGGACGGGGAGGGCCCGTCGTCCTGCGGGTCTCCGGCGGCGAGTTCGTCGTACGAGTGGCAGCCCGCCGGCAGCGTTCCCGCGCCGGTCACGAGCAGCGTCAGGGGGCCGATCGGCGGGGCCTGTGCCGCCCGGTCGAGGAGTCGGTCGGCGCTCTCCGGGGCGGTGATGACGAACCGGGCGCCGCTGTCGCCGAGGATGTGGTCGAGTTCGGCGGCCGTGGAGCGCGGGTTGACGGGGACGCCGACGCCGGCGGCGCGGACGATCGCGAGGTAACTCTCGATGGTGGAAACGGTGTTGCCGAGCAGGATGGCGACGCGGTCACCGCGCCGGAGACCGAGGTCCGCCAGATGGCCGGCCAGCCGGGCCGTCCTCGCCTCGAGGTCCCGGTAGCCGACCGAGCGTCCTCGGTCCACGAACGCGGTCTTGTCGCCGAATCGTTCGGCGTGCTCAAGGAGAACTTCCGGAAGTGTCTTGATGATTTCGCCCTGCACCATGACGCCACACCTTCCGGAATTACCAGAATCGTTCGAGAGAAGTCCCAAGCCTGGATCTTTCGGCCAGGCTAGTTCGGGGTGTCGGGGCGCGACATCCCTCACCCTGGTAGGGCCTGACGGGGCCCTTTCGGGCGCCCGGGTAGGCGGCCGATCACTACCAGACCGGGGGATGTCCGACCGAAGGCGCCGCACTACCCTGAGGAAACCCCAGCCACGATGCCGTCCGCGTCATCACCCATGTCGACCGGCCCACGGCAATTCACAGGCGATTTTCAGCACGGTGACGGTGTTTCGGGACGCGGAACCCGTCCGTGGCATGTTCCCGGGCACCCTCGGACGCATTCCCGCCCAGGCGGGAGAACAGGAGATTCATGAATCCCCGACAGGCACCGGAATTCCCTGCATGGCCGCAGTTCGGCGATGACGAGCGGGCCGGCCTGATCCGTGCGCTGGAGCAGGGTCAGTGGTGGCGCATGGGCGGCAGCGAAGTGGACTCGTTCGAGCGGGAGTTCGCGGCTCACCATGGCGCGCCGTACGCGCTGGCGGTCACCAACGGGACGCACGCGCTCGAGCTCGCCCTTCAGCTGATGGGGGTCGGCCCGGGCGACGAGGTCATCGTCCCGGCCTTCACCTTCATCTCGTCCTCGCAGGCCGTGCAGCGCCTGGGCGCCGTCGCGGTCCCCGTGGACGTCGACCCTGACACGTACAACATCGGCCCGGTGGCGACGGCCGCCGCGGTCACCTCCCGGACGCGGGCGATCATGCCGGTGCACATGGCCGGTCAGATCGCGGACATGAACGCCCTCGGCAAGCTGTCCGCCGACACCGGCATCCCGCTGCTGCAGGACGCCGCGCACGCGCACGGCGCCCGCTGGGAGGGCAAGCGGGTCGGCGAGCTGAGCCCCGTGTCGGCGTTCAGCTTCCAGAACGGCAAGCTGATGACCGCGGGCGAGGGCGGAGCGGTGCTCTTCTCGGACGCGGAGACGTACGAGAAGGCGTTCATCCGCCACAGCTGCGGCCGTCCCCGTACCGACCGCCGGTACTTCCACAAGACGAGCGGTTCCAACTTCCGGCTCAACGAGTTCTCGGCGGCCGTCCTGCGCGCGCAGCTGGGGCGCCTCGACTCGCAGATCGCGACCCGTCAGCAGCGCTGGCCGGTGCTCCAGGAGCTGCTGCGGCAGATCGAGGGCGTGGTCCCGCAGACCGTGGACCCGCGCGCCGACCACAACAGCCACTACATGGCGATGTTCCGGATCCCCGGCATCGGCGAGGAGGGCCGCAACGCGCTGGTCGAGTCGCTCGTAGCCCGCGGACTGCCGGCCTTCGTCGCCTTCCGCGCGGTCTACCGTACCGACGCGTTCTGGGAGACGGGCGCGCCGGACATGACGGTGGAGGAGCTCGCCGAGCTCTGCCCCCACACCGAAGCCATCACGCAGGACTGCGTCTGGCTGCAGCACCGGGTCCTCCTCGGCACCGAGGAGGACATGCACGTCACCGCGGCCATCGTGGCCGAGGTGGTGGCCGAGACCCTGGCCGCCCGATGAGCGTCCGGGTCGCTGTCGTCGGGCTCGGCTGGGCGGGGCGCGAGCTGTGGCTGCCCCGGCTGCGGGAGCACCCCGCGTTCGACGTCGTGGCCGTCGTCGACCCGAGCGCGGCTTCCCGCGCCGCGTACGAGCAGGAGGCGGCGCGGGACGGAGCACAGGGCGAGGAACCGGACGAAGCGCGGGACGGGAACGGAGTACCGACCGGCATACCAACCGGAGTACCCGCGGTTCTCGCCGACGTCGACGAGCTCGACCGCCGCTCCGTCGACCTCGCCGTGGTCGCCGTACCCAACCACCTGCACGCCGAGGTGGCCGTCGCTCTGCTGGAGCGGGGCATCCCGGTCTTCGTGGAGAAGCCGGTCTGCCTGAACTCGGCCGAGGCCGAGAAGCTCGCGCAGGCGGAGACCGACGGCGGCGCGGTGCTGCTCGCCGGCAGCGCCTCGCGCTACCGGGGCGACATCGGCGTGCTGCTTGACCTGGTGCCCTCGCTGGGCACCGTCCGCCACGTGGAGCTGGCCTGGACGCGGGCGCGTGGCGTGCCGAAGTCCGGCGGCTGGTTCACCAGCCGCAGCCAGGCCGGCGGCGGTGTCCTGCTGGACCTCGGCTGGCACCTGCTCGACACCCTCGACGCGATCCTCGGGCCGGTCCCCATGGTCCAGGTCGCGGGCACGGTCTCCGACGACTTCGTCAACGACCCGTCGTGGGGCGCCGCTTGGCGTCAGGACGGCCCACAGGCCGAGCTCCGCGGTGACGTGGAGGACACGGCCCGCGGCTTCCTGGTGTCGGAGTACGGCACCTCGGTCGCGCTGCGCGCCAGCTGGGCCTCGCACGCCGAACGCGACCTCACGCTGATCCGGGTCGAGGGCAGCGCGGGCACGGCCACCCTGCGGTGCGTCTTCGGGTTCAGCCCGAACCGGGAACCCGTGCCGACGCTCACGCTGACCCGCGAGGGCAGCACCGAGTCCGTCGCGCTGCCCACCGAGCCGATCGGCGTGGAGTACGGCCGCCAGCTCGACGACCTGCCCCGGCTCCTCGGCGATCCCGCCCACCGCGGCAGCGCCGTGGCGGACATCCGCAGGAACATCCGGATCACGGAGCGCTTCTACGAGTCCGCCCTCGCGCTCGGCGCGCCCTCCCCCGAACCCTCCCCCCTCCTCCCCCTGGGAATGTCATGACAACCAGCCCAGTCGAACCGAACGACACCCCGACGGCAACGCTGATTCCGGTCAGGGACGCCGTGATCTTCGATCTGGACGGCGTCATCGTCGACAGCCTCGCGGTGATGAACGAGGCCTTCACGCGCGCGTACGCGGAGGTCGTCGGCGACGGCCCCGCGCCGTTCGAGGAGTACCAGCGCCACCAGGGCCGCTATTTCACCGACATCATGGAGATCATGGGCCTCCCGCTGGAGATGGAGGAGCCCTTCGTCCGTGAGAGCTACCGCCTCGCGGAGCAGGTGCGGGTCTTCGACGGCGTCGTCGACCTCCTGACGACCCTGCGCGCCCGTGGCCTGCGCCTCGCCATAGCCACCGGCAAGGCCGGCGCGCGGGCCCGTTCGCTGCTCGACGTCCTCGGACTGCTTCCCTACTTCGACCATGTGATCGGATCGGACGAGATCCCCCGGCCGAAGCCCGCCCCGGACATCGTGCTCCATGCCCTTGAGCTGCTCGGCGTACCGGCCGAGCGCGCCGTCATGGTGGGCGACGCGCCCACGGACATGGCCAGCGCCCAGGGCGCGGGGGTCTCCACCGCCGCGGCCGTGTGGGCGACCCTCGACGAGGAGGAGCTGCTCGCCTGCGGTCCCGACGTGGTGCTGCGCTCGCCCGCCGACCTGCTCGCGGTCTGCCCCGCGCTGCCCGGTCACTGAGGGGCCCGAGGAGGCGGGCGGTGGATCGCACAGTGGGGACGAGACGTCACCTCGGCGTCGATGTCGGGGGCACCAAGGTCGCCTTCCGGGTCGAGTCCGAGGGCGAGGACCCGTACGAGACGTCCTTCCCGTGGAACGAACGCCACAGCGCCACAGCGGATCTCGCGCAGCTAGCCGAAGCCGTCGGCGAGCTGCGCGCTCGCATGCGCGGGTGTACGGACACGGGTACGAGCTCGGGTACGGGCGACGGTAACGACGGCAGGTTCCGGGCGGTGGGCGTCGCCATGCCCGCCACCGTGGACCCTTCGGGCCGGGTCGTGGCCTGGCCGACCCGGCCGGAGTGGACTGGCGTCGATCTGGAGGCGTCGCTGCGGGAGCTGTTCCCCGAAGCGACCGTCGGCTGGGCCGACGACGGTGATCTGGGCGCGCTCGCCGAGGCGGAGGAGGCGGGTTGCGACCGGCTGCTCTACTTGGGAGTGGGCACCGGTGTCGGCGGCGGCTTCGTCGACGGCGGGGGCGTCTGCCCGAGGGCCGGCCTGGGTTCGTTCGAGATCGGGCACGTGATCGTCGAGCGGGGCGGCGCCCCGTGCGTGTGCGGGCGCCGGGGATGCGTACAGACCGTGGCCTCGGGTCCGGCCACGCTGCGGCGGGCGGCGCGACTGCGAGGGGCGGAGGTCACCTTCGAGGCGTTGCGCGCGGGTGTGTTCCAGGGTGCGCCGTGGGCTGTGTCCGCCGTGGACGAGGCGGGCGCGGCGCTGGCCGCGGCGGTGGTCGGCGTGCACGAACTGCTGCATCCGCGGCTCACGTTGATCGGCGGTGGCTTCGCCGAGGGGATTCCCGGGTTCGTCGACGGGGTGGCCCGGCACGTGTGCCGGCTGACCAGGACCGGCGGCCCGAGCTCACCGGTCCGCCCGGCCGTCCTCGGCGGCCTCTCCTCGCTGCGGGGCGCGTGCGCGCTGGCCCGCTCGCTCTGAGCGACGAGGGACGAGCAACGAGGGACGAGCAAGGCCCGGGCCTGGGGAACGACG